>CAMCUE010000063.1 GCA_945878705.1 Ferrithrix thermotolerans DSM 19514
GCATCTTCTTTTCGGGATGTAAGCATTACTTGTGCTCCGGCGTCAACAAACGATTTAGCAATTGCTTTACCGATTCCTCGGGATGCGCCAGTGACTAATGCTGTCTTACCTTTAAGTGAAATCTCCATGATTTAGAGACTAACCGTGGCTAGTGATGCGCTGAAATTCGCACGGTCTGAATTCGTCGACCGTCAAGTTCTTCAACACTGAAGCGCAATTTATCGTGCACGATGAATTCACCAACTTCAGGGACATGACCCAATAAACCGAAAACAAGTCCACCAACAGTGTCATACTCGTCTTCGCTAATTTCGTGATCAAGAACTTCGTTGAGACGATTAATCGTTGTTACACCAATCACCAACCAATCACCATTGGCTTGGCGCTGCACTGAAAGATCTTCTTCATCATGTTCGTCCCCGATTTCACCAACCAACTCCTCTAAGCAATCCTCAAGCGTCACGAGACCAGCCAATAGGCCATATTCATCTGCAACCATCGCAAGATGAAATTTCTCTGCCTGCATCTGCCGCATCAAATCTGAAACAAGTTTCGTTTCAGGAACCACCTCTACATTGTGAAGCAAATTCTTAATAGATTCGCTCCCGCGTCCCGATCGGTCTGCTGCGAATAAATCTTTTGCAAAAACAACGCCGACAAGGTCATCTTGATCATCATCATCCGCTCGCAAAACAGGAAGCCGACTCAACTGATTATCAACAATTATGTCTAATGCTTTTGACACTGTTAGATCGTCATTAATCGTCACAATATCTGGTCGAGGGATCATGATCTCACGAACAATTGTGTCGCCAAACTCAATGACAGATTCTATTAATTCACGCTCTTCATGTTCGATAACTGAGTCCTGTGCTGCGGCCTCCACTATTCCAAGAAACTCTTGCTCGCTGATAAATGGACCGGCTGCTAGTCCTTTACCGCCAACAATCACATTTGTGAGTTTGATTAACCAACGCGACATCATTTGTAGTGGCAAAAATCCAACTATCGCTGTTACAGGTCTGGCAGTAATAGTTGCCCCACGGACTGGATGAAGCAAACCGTAAGTCTTTGGCACTGCTTCTGCGAGTACGAAGAAAATAATCACATTTAATGCAACCCCAACGATTACACCGGCGGCACCAAAAAGTCTTCCGGCGACCACCCCGGTCAGAGTTGCTTGAACTGTCTGAAATATATTCACTGTCAACAACAGCGGGTTAACCCACCGCGTTGGCTCAGCGGCAAGTTTAAGAATCATTTTCGCACTCTTAGCATTTTGCTCAACTAGTGCTTGCGCCTTTTGTTTAGTGATTCGCGACAGGCTCATCTCTGCCAACGACAAGAAAGTAAGGCCTACGAGAAGAACGCAAATGATAACGAGCATCCAAATATCACTATTCGTTGGCACCGTCGAAACAATCACAATTCGTACACCTTGCGAAATGATTCGGGCATCGTGGCTTGCCAATGATGAAGCTCAAGTAACTCTCGCTCACGGCTCTGCATGATGCTGGCTTTATCTTCAGTGTCGTGGTCAAACCCAAGTACGTGCAACACTCCATGGCAAATCAATAACGCAATTTCGTCTTCAAAATTTCCAGCGTGCTGTTGTGCTTGACGATTCGCGACTGCAGGGCAGACAATCACGTCACCAAGCAGAATCGGTAAATCGCCGAGGTCAAGTGACGGTCGCTCTGGCCCACGAGAGATGGCAGAAGGACCAGGAGAGTGCATCGCCTCAACTACATCTAGTGGGAAGGCCAAAACATCTGTTGATCCAGCCTTGTTCATGTACTGTTCGTTCAGCCCTGCAATCGTCGATTCAGGAACGAACATGAGTGTTAGTTCAACTGAACCGCGGACACCTTGTGTGCGCAGAATTTCCTCCGCCAATTGACGGCATTTCGACACATCAATTGAGCAATCAGATTGTTCGTCAGCACAGAAGATTTCAATCTCGCCCTCACCGCCGACTTTCCGCGGACCAGTGCGTTTTATGTGAGGCTCAGGCACGATTATTAGCCGTGTTGCCGAGTTTGCTTTCATATGCAGCAACAATGTCGGAAACAATTCGGTGTCTTACAACATCGCGAACATCCAAATGCACAAAAGCCAAGCCATCAATACCTTGGAGGATATTTTCTAAACCGACCAGCCCGCTGCGATTATCAGGAATATCAACCTGTGTCGTGTCACCAGTAACGACAACTTTTGACCCAAAACCAATTCTTGTTAAAAACATTTTGATTTGCTCGGGGGTTGCATTTTGTGCTTCGTCTAAGATTATGAAACTATTATTAAGCGTTCGACCGCGCATATATGCCAGAGGCGCCACTTCAACAATTTGCTTTTCAGCAAGTTTCAATGCGCCTTCAGCCCCAACCATGTCATGTAGCGCATCGTAAAGAGGTCGCAAATAGGGATCAAGTTTGGCCATCAAATCGCCGGGCAGAAATCCAAGTCGCTCACCTGCTTCAACTGCGGGTCGCGTGAGAATAATCTTCTGCACTGCTTTGGTCTGAAGCGCCTGAACTGCCATCGCAATTGCCAACCAACTCTTTCCGGTTCCTGCAGGACCGAGACCGAATGTAATTACATTTTCACGGATTGCATCTACGTAACGCTTCTGACCAGAAGTTTTCGCTCGCACTGGCCGACCATGACTTAGACGGACAATATCCTCTGTTAAAACCGAAGTGGGATTCTGATTTGATCGAACCATGTCGATACTTCGTGACACGACCACAAGATCAAGATTCTCACCACTTTGCAATAGCCCGCCAAGTTCTTCAAACAACCGTCGAACCAATTCACTATCTTGCCCTGAGATCGAGACTTCGTTCCCCCGAACCGTTATCTGCGTTGATGGAAAGGCTTTTTCTATTAGACGCAAATTAGCGTCACGCTCGCCCAGCATGCCTGCCATCAAATGCGAACCTGGAACAACCACCGTCGCTACGGCTTCAGAAACGCTCATCTAGATGTAAACACTATCTAATAAAGAAGATCCTTCTTTAATGCTATGTAGTACCGTTTTTATGATGTCTGAGACTGTTGATAATCGAGGATCTATAGTCTCTCGTTCGATTATTGGCTTGTTTGGCATTGGATGTCTCGCAACCACACCTGCCTACATCGTTTTTGCCCCATCTGAGATCAATGAAATGGTGCAGTTTTTACTTACTGCGATTTTCTTTGGAATTCATTTTCTCTTGCTGATAACAGTTCTACGGAATGTTCACTGGGCAAACAAATCGCAGATAGTTGAATACATATCGGACGCTATCTTGGTCGCAATTGCCACCTGGTTTTCTCTATGGAGCGCCGTCTTGTGTAAAAACCTTACGATTTTCGAAAATTTCGTGAATTTCAACTTCTTTCTGCCGCTCATAATTATCTTTTTTGTCGTTTTGGTTTGGTTGATCTTTGCCATAAAGATGAGCATTAGTCATCGCGGCATTATTATTTTGATTGTCGCGGCACTGATGACATCATTGCTCATCGGCAACTCACTACTGGTGCTCGACCTTTCGGATGCTTATAAGTTCTCGACTAAAACCGTTGATTTTCCTTTTGTTTTTTCTCTGTCGCTATTAGTTTTGATGAGCATTATCTCTGCGATGACCAAATATAGAAAACTACTTTTTTCGAAAATTGTCATGCATCCAAGATCAGGTCATTACAACCGAATGGTTTTACTTACTGCAACAATTGTCCCATCGTTGTTTATTTATCTAATGACGACCCCAGACCAAACTTCAAACTCTTTCAGTGTTCAAGTCAGCAGAGTTTCTTTGATTGCATTGTTTACCGCAATCACCATTCGTATAATTTTCGCTTTTCGATCAGTTTCAGCAAACCAACAAGTATTAATCAACGCAAGCAAATTAGACGAACTTACTAACCTCGCGAATCGATCTCTAATTCTCGAACAGTTATCTGTTGCTATTGAAGTCTCTTCAGCAACCGGTTGCCTGCCGACGGTCTTAATAATCGATATTGATCGTTTCAAAAATATTAATGAGAGCCACGGACATATAATCGGGGACGAATTATTGATAGCGATCGCGCGACGCATTAGCGCGTCGATAGCTGATCGCGGACTAGTTGGCAGACTTTTTGGAGACGAGTTCGTAGTTCTTGATGTGAAGACCAAAACTGCCATTGAATCAGTCGTTCTAGCAGATCAAATTCTTGCGCTATTGCTCGCTCCATTTACCTTGAGTCATGGCGATGTTTTCATTTCTGCCAGCATCGGAGTGGCAACATACCGCCCCGCTCAAACGAGATCGAGCGCCGATCTTTTGAGCAACGCTGACACCGCCAAATATTGGGCTAAAGATGCAGGCCGAAACTGTGTTGCTATTTTTGACGAGTTAATGCATCAGCGTGCCAAGCAGAGGTTGGCGACTGAGACTGCGCTCTATCGCGCGCTAGAACGCCGCGAGTTACGGCTTGTGCATCAACCAATAATTGACATTGATTTAGGGGATGTGACTGGGTTTGAAGCATTGATGCGCTGGACGACACAAGACGGAACAGTAATTCCACCCACCGAATTTATCCCGATAGCCGAAGACACAGGAATAATTATTCCAATTGGTGGCTGGGCACTGTTAGAAGCACTGATTCATTTAAGAAATTGGATCAACGAGGGAATTTGTGCACCCGATGCAACAATGTCGGTGAACGTCTCATCGCGCCAATTACATGATCCAAATTTCATTGCCGTTGTCAACGAGGCTCTGACTCGCTCAAATATGCCAGCCGAACAACTTTGGCTCGAAGTAACTGAAAGCATGATGATTACTCAGCCGGATCAAGCACTCAAAACTCTTCGAGAGTTATCATCGCTTGGAGTTCGTATTGCAATTGACGATTTCGGAACGGGCTATTCATCTTTATCTTTTCTGCAACGATTCCCAATTCATCGACTAAAGATTGATAAATCTTTCGTGAGTAGTTTGGCAATCGATAACAGTGCGCGAACTCTCGTCAAAACAATAATTGTGATGGCGCAATCGCTTGGTTTGGATGTCGTTGCCGAAGGCGTTGAAACTGTCCAGCAACTGCACGCACTTGGCGATTTGCAATGTAGCCAAGCACAGGGATATTTGATTAGCCATCCTGTTGAACCTCACGATATGGCTCAAACGCTTATTGATTTAAGCAAAATTGGAAAATGGCCGCGCCTTCGCCCCGTTAACTAATTGGCGTTTCCTAGAGCCAATTACCAAAGTTGGGAGATGTGGCAGGCTTCAATCTATGACTACAACAAAAGTCGCTAAAGAATTATCACTTGACTCTGCAGAATTTAGAGTACGTCAGGCTGGTGAATGGCTTGGGCTTGAGGACGGATTGATCGAAACGATTATTGCTCCGCGTCGTGTGCTGGAAGTTTCAATTCCGTTTCGACGCGACGACGGAAATCGTGATCACCTTGTCGGCTGGCGAGTGCATCACAACACAACTCGGGGGCCCGCCAAAGGCGGAATTCGCTATCACCCGGGAGTAACTCGTGATGAAGTTGTGGCACTTGCAATTGGCATGTCGTTGAAAACCGCAATCATGAACCTGCCCCTTGGCGGCGCGAAAGGTGGCATCGCAATTGACCCGAAAGTTTTGTCTATTGGCGAACTTGAACGAATTACACGACGTTATGTTTCGGAGTTGATTCCTTTTCTTGGACCAGACAAAGATGTCCCAGCGCCGGATGTTGGAACGAATTCTCAAGTCATGGCATGGATTCTTGACCAATACTCCGCCAGTGTCGGACATATTGTTCCAGGAGTTGTAACAGGTAAACCGATTGAACTTGGTGGATCACTTGGCCGCGAATCGGCTACAGGTCGAGGCGTTGTCGAAGCCGCTTCTCTAGCATGCGGAAAAATTGGAATGTCGCTCAGTGGCTCACGAATTGCGATTCAAGGATACGGTCAAGTTGGCGCGTGGGCAACGAGATTGGCCGATGCGCGTGGAGCGAAAATTGTTGCGCTCGCAGATGTTGGTGGTTCAATTCATAATTCAAACGGAATAGATATCGCACAAGTTGATTCTAAAATTCGCGAAGGCGCAAAAAGTGTGATTGAAACTGGTGCAGGTGACTTGATAGGCAATGGGCTCGCGGGTGCATCGAGCATTTTCGCGGCAGATTGCGACATTCTTATGCCCTGCGCTCTCGGTGATGCCGTTGATGAACTTATCGCCAACCAGATTAAAGCTCGACTTGTTGTCGAGGGGGCAAACGGCCCATTGACGCCTAAGGCTGACGAAGTTTTACAAAGTCGCAACATTATTGTCGTGCCAGATGTTTATGCCAACGCAGGTGGAGTCACCTGTAGCTATTTAGAGCAATGCCAGAACTTTGCTCATTTAAGTTGGAACGAAGACGAGGTAAACGAAAAAGTGATATCGCTGATGCAAGGAGCGTTCAATCGGCTTCACTCATTTTCGACCGAAAATATACTTCCTTATCGATTAGCGGCATCCGTATTAGGAGTAAAGACGATTGCTGATTCGCATCGAATGCGTGGCCTGCATCCTTAAATTTAAAAAGGCACTCTAAGGCACAATCTCAAGAATTGCGCCAGCCTTATTTTCGAAACGAACTTCAGCGAACTTTCCCCAATTATGATTCTTTGTAACTGCAAAATCGGCAACCACCCAACGAACACCGTAATCAAGCAAAGCAGTGCGACTCTGCTCAGAAGGTTCGTCAACAAAACTATCGACAAGGTCAACACGAGTTGCTAACTCTGACTCAAGACCAGAAATGTAAACA
>CAMCUE010000064.1 GCA_945878705.1 Ferrithrix thermotolerans DSM 19514
ACTCGGTGCATTAATTGCCAAGGCCGCAACTGATTCACTTGCAAGTGACGGTGGCGCTGATCGCTGGATTGCGGTGCTTGAGGCACTCGCCTTCTCGCCAATTCGGGCACAAGTCAAACCTGCCGCGATGCCAGTAGCAACTACCGACGCGTTACGCGAGACAGTTAAACGCCTCGCGCCGTTGTTGCCACAAATAGCAACATTGTTTGGTATTGAAGTAGTCGCCGGCACACAAGCGCCGCGTCCATTGCGCCCTGCTCGTCCTGCGCGCCAAATTCGACCAGCGCGTGCAAAAAAGGAAGTCAAAGTTGTCATCCCGCCGGCACCTGTTGAAACTGTTGCAGTCGCCGAACCAGTCGAAGTTGTTGCTGTTGCCGAGCCAGTCGAAACTGTTGCTGTCGCCGAGCCAGTCGAAATTGTTGCTGTTGCCGAACCAGTCGAAATTGTTGCAGTCGCCGAACCAGAGATTATCGCTAGCGAGCCTGAAGCCCCGTCTTCGCCTGAGCAGGCCTAGTCCTCTACGCTCGCGATATGACAAATATCGTTGAGTACGAAGTTCAAGGCAAAGTCGCATTAATCACTCTGAATCGACCAGAGGCACGTAACGCCGTTAATGGTGATGTCGCCAGTGGTCTTGAGGCAGCGATTGACAAACTTGAAGCAGACGAAAATGTTTGGGTCGGAATATTGTTAGCAAATACACAAGGTCAACAGCGACCAGTTTTTTGTGCCGGCGCCGATCTCAAAGCAATTCATTCAGGTCAAGCCGCTGCCCTAAATACACAACGAGGTGGCTTCGGTGGATTTGTTTATCGTCAGCGCAAAAAGCCAATTATCGCCGCTGTTGATGGTTTGGCGACCGCAGGTGGATGTGAATTGGTTTTGGCCTGCGACATGGTGATTGCCACCACTAGATCAGCATTCGGTCTTGCAGAAGCAACACGCAATCTAATCGCTGGTGCAGGTGGACTATTTCGTCTACCTCGTGCCATTGGCCGTGCCGCTGCGATGGAGGCGATTCTTACGGGTGAACCATTTACGGCGCAACGCGCATATGAACTTGGGATGGTTAACAAATTAGTGGAACCTGAAAAAGCAGTTGAAGGCGCAATGGATCTTGCATTGCGAATTTGCAAAGCAGCACCACTCGCAGTTTGGGCCAGTCGCAAAATTGTCTTGGCAGCCGCTACGCAATCCGATGAGGAGCTGATTTCAATGACGAATAAGGAGTTTGGTGCAGTTCTCAATTCGCAAGATACAAAAGAAGGACTGACCGCATTCATTGAAAAGCGCACGCCAAATTGGCAGGGCAAATAGTTAATTTAGTTTTTTAGTAACTGTTATCAATCGAGCGACAAGGCCAGAGCGCTCATATAAGTTTTTGGTCTCGCGGTCGCCCGGCAGGGCCAACGCATCAAGTGAATCTAGTTTGTTATCTTTTGCCCACTTAAGTGTCGCCGAAATCAAAGCGTCGCCAATCCCTAAGTTGCGGGCGTCTCGAGTCACGAATACTTGTTCAATCGTCGCGATTTGCCTTGCGCGGCGAGCAAACAAATAGCCCATCACGATTGAATTCACACCACTAACCAAAACCAAAACCGATTCATCCTGCATAGTTTTTGACCAGTTGTCACTGACTGCTGGCACTTCAATAGCAAGGCGATCACCACCGCGAAAATCGCCAAGCGCGGGTCGTGCCTCAGATTCGAGACTAAGTAAAACTTCTAAATCGTCTTGTGTCGCCGTTCTGGTAAAAATATCCACGGGATTGATTTGCTGTTCTCGCAGTGAGTTATTGATCTTCGTCAATCATTGTTTTGAGTTTGCTCAAAATAGTTTTTCGCGCACGGTTGGCTGTCTCAAATTTGTTGATCGTAATTAGTTCTGATCTTTTTAGTGGCGCTAGTAACTCGATAATTTGCAGTGCAGACATATTTTCGTAGCCAGGAATTGGCAACTTCGTTGACCCCGAACGACCCGTCTTAGAAACTTTGGCTTCTGCTTTATTCACTGGCACAACTTGTGTTGTTGTAGTTGATCGCGCCACAACTGGATCACGAGGTTTTCTCGTTGAGTAATTGTCGACTTCGTCAAGCACCTTTTTGTTAAGTTGGTCGATCGCCATCTTGCCGACAAAGCGCCACAGCTTAATTTTTTCTGGCAATTGGGTGATCAGTTTGTTGACGGCGTCCATTGCACTCTGCGGGGTGGGCGCTGCTCTCATCGACTATGAGTGTACGAACAACGGACAAGCGTCGTCTTCGATCGGGCACCCTGGGGCGGTCTGGCGCACAAGCAAAAAACAATGTGTGCACTGTGTCTCGTCCGCGCGCCGAGGCTGAAGTCGTTCTACCCCATCGGTTCGGTCGTCGCCGACAACTTCATCTTCTTCTTCGGCTGCGGTCTCTTGTGGCGAAGCAAGTTTGTCTTGCAAAATTGACGAAAGATCAGCTTCGACATCATCTTCGGTGCGAAGGTCATCTTCGTCATCGTCGTCATCGGCGGTCTTTGGTTTTGTCGGATCTACTGGCGCGAGGGTTGAGCCTTCGTCGCGTAGGGCGGTCGCATCATCGTTAGATGGGTCGATTACCGAGTCGACCCCAAGTAATGCATCTGGGTCGATGTCGTCGACCTCTAAATCCGTTGCTGATAGGTCTAAATCGGCGTCCTCGATTTCTGTTAAATCGTCTGGCTCAACTTCTTCGCCTTCAACCTCATCAACGTCGTCAATTTCGATTTCTTCTTCGTCAGCCATGGGGTCCATTCACTCGTTGATATTTGATCGCGCATAGTATCCGATATCTGAGGTGATAACTCCAAATCGGCGTATTGATGCGAAGATGACTCATTTTCGGCGAGATTCTGCTTTTCTTTCAGAATCTAAACGCTCTAATTCAGGGGCGTTTTTGACGATGTGAGTCATCGCCTCGGCGATTGCTCGGTGCCCAGCCTGCTCCGCAATTAGACGGTGCATCTCAATTGCCACTCGACGATATGAAGGGTGACCTTGTGGTGAAGATCGTAATTCGAGCATGTGGATTGCTTCTCGGGCATTGAACTGCATCACATATCGCATGCGGTACGCCATTGAGACTGCGTATGGAGCCTGATTTGGATACTCGGGCAACAGTGCGTCGTAGAGGTCACTTGAACGGTGCATCGCCTCGTCAAAGGCATCACCAGCACCGGCTTGTGAAACTAAATCTGGTCGCACGAATCCATGATGCGGGGTTAGTCGTTGCCATTCAATTGTCAGCAATCGATGTCTCTGCAAGTCACGAAACGCGCCGTAATCTCCCAACACATCGAATCGGTAGTCAATGCGTTCAAACGCTCGGCCAGGCTTGTGTCGACGGTTCTCACGCTCACCGACATAAGCACGAATTAGATTAACGCGTTGCTCATGGTTTAGTAAGCGCACTTCTCTTTGTAGTTGTTGTTCGGAGAGATGCGAACTTGAATAACAAATCGCAGCCAATAGTTTGTCTTCGCCTTCAGGATCAAAATCGGTGAGCACGACTTCTGGAGTCTCTTCAGGCTCAAGTGCACCAAAATATTCGTCAACAGTGGCGAGAGTTTGTTGTTCGCGCGACACTAAATAGTCAATCCACTTGCCACCGCGTTCTGGTACATCAACTCGTCGCAAAAAACTCGGGACAACTTTGCGCAATTCGGTCAGCATAAGATCTGCGTATTGACGGGCCTCTGGCAGAGCATGGCCACGCATTCGCATCAGCAATGCCTCGTAGCCTTGCCCGGTGCCGTAGATACCAAGATTTGAAAGTGATGCTGCCGGAAGAACACCACGCACAGCGTCAAGTGCTTTTGCCCTGGTTGCTTGCCGAAAAACGAAGTCTGAGGCATTTGAATCGTTTTTAAATGTCTTGCGAACATAGTCGGTCACCGTGTCAACCATTGTTGAATACGAATCAAAAATTCTGTCCATGTCACCGACATAGCGAGTTCCGAACGGGCCGTTAAGAATGTCTGCGTCTCTATAAAAGCGGTAGCGTCCGCCAAGTCGCGCATCGTAATTTATATACCTTGTGCTCTGTTCGAGGTAACTCATCAATCGACCGCGCTCAAGAATCTTGGTCAACAAGTTCGAGGCTTGTTCGCATGCCAAGTGCACACCACCAAGTTGGGCGACGCTGTCATCTCCGTATTCGACAAACACTTTTTCATACAAATCTTCGGCCCGTTCAAGACCGATGGTTGCGTCGACTGTTTGATCACCGCTTAGATCTAAATCAGAAACAAACTCGTCTAAAAAAAGTCGCCGCAAACTTTTAGCACTTCGGCTATACCGAGCAAAAAGTGCGCCCTTGACGACTTCGGGCAAATTAACTAACGCAAAAACTGGCCCGTCTAGGTTCGTGAAGTAACGCCGCAGGATCTCCTGTTCGTTGGCATCGAAGCTTTCAGGTACATATACGGTCACGGCGAGTTATCTTAGGAGTCCACCTCGCCCGACTCAGGGATTCTAGAATTCGCACGCTTTAAAGCATTTATCGCCCTGTTGCGGCTTAAAGCACGCCTTCGGGTACTGCCCCATCGCCAAATGCTTTTTGCACCTCAGAGTTAAGAGTCTCAGATAGCCACATATCAATAGCAGTCATCGCCATTATTTTTGCCCCATCGAGAATCGCCTTGTCGGCATCTTTGCTCGCAGTGAACTCTGCGAACTGCGCACTGTGTAAAGAAACACCGTTCGGTGCGACTTGCAACATCGGATGAATAGACGGGACAAGATAACTGAGGTTTCCCATATCGGTAGACCCTCCGCCAGTACCTGGAAGAAGATCTGTTGTCAGATCGCGACCCAATTGTGCGGAGTTCTGCACGTAACTCGTGAGTAACGGCAAGTTGTCTACTAAGTCGGCGTACGTATTTTTTTGCCAATCAAAACTTATTGTGCAATCAGCGGCCATTGCTCCAGCCTCTAAGCATTTTGCAATACGCGCCTTTAGAGGTTGAAGCGTTTCAATCGTGTCTGAGCGAACGTACCAATCCATTTCAGCTTCGCGTGGCACGATATTTGGTTTCTCGCCTGCTTTTGTGAAAATTCCGTGCACACGCTCGGTTGGGCGAATGTGTTGACGCATCGCAGCAACATTCATATAACCAAGAACGGCAGCGTCTAGAGCGTTCTTACCTTTATCTGGCGAGACGGCGGCGTGTGCAGCGAGTCCCGCAAAGCGAACAAATAGTTGCTGGATCGCAATTGCATTCATCCGAGCAAGATCTCTGTCCGACGGATGAATCATCATTGCAGCATCAATATTTTTGAACGCACCTTTACGTGCCATTTCAACTTTGCCGCCACCACCTTCTTCTGCAGGCGTACCCATCAAGCGCAAATTTCCACCACACAGTTCGGCTACTGCGCTTAAGGCGACACCCGCACCAAGACCAGCGGTTGCAATGATGTTATGCCCGCACGCGTGACCGATGCCTGGTAGCGCGTCATATTCGCAGATCACAGCAACAGTTGGGCCATCGCCTCCACGCACCGAAACATCAAATGCGGTGTCGAGTTCGAAAGCGCCTCTATTGACCTTAAGTTTTGAATCAGCAATATATTGCGTGAGGATGTCATGAGCAAACTTTTCTTCAAAATTTAATTCTGGGTGCGCGTGGATCTCGTGACTGATAGAAATTAGATCCGCAGAACGACTATCGATGTCTGCACAAACCTGCTGTTTCATCTGGGCTATATCAATTTTGGTCATAGCCAAATGATAACCACTACCAATAAAGAGTTAAAGCGTCAGGTAACAACCTGAATTTGCATTGATTCACGCACACAAATTTGCGATTGTCGACATATAAATTAGGTTCAGCAGAGCAATCTGCCTCAAAACTTGTGAGCTGTTTGACCGATATTTGTGGATGTGGCAAGTGTGTTCCAAGCCTCAGACGCCGTGAGGCAATCAATCTCTGCGTTGGCTTCATTTCGCTTTTCACAGTGAGTAAATCAAACTTTCCGTCATTGGGATGAGATCTTGGCGCGCAATCCCAATCGCCGATGAAACTCGTGTTCATCGCGGCAACAATTTCGCCACTCCACCAAGATTTTCGCAGCACCCCATAGCCCAAAGCTAAAACTCTTTGCCCAGTTTTCGAATCATCAGCGAAAGTAATTTCAATCAAATCAAATGTTGTTGCTTGCATATTCTGAGAGTCGATATCGGCGCCCGTTGTGCCTAGGGCTCGAGACAAATTTGACCGTGTAATCGCGATCGCTGGGATCGGCTTCTGTTGCAAAAAATAGTTGGTCGCGAGTTGCGATGCTGCTGCATCGGTTTCGCAAATCACAAGATTCTCAGGCCGCGTGACGGTTACTCCCCAGTCCTCGTTCTTTCGAATGGTCATTGCAACACAGAACCCTGAGACGCAGCAACAACTCCGCGAAGTAACGCCTGAGAAGCAGCGAGTGCCGAATCTCGAGTCTCTTGCAACTGTGCCACCAACGAAATCTGACGAAGTAAATCAATGAGTTGTTTCATCGTGCGCACAAAGTCTCCGGCAGTGAGATCTTCGTTCAAGATGTCAATTAGTTCATCGCCACTCGCCCAGGCGAAAGTTACATCCATCAGGCCTGGGTCTAATGATCGATGAGGTGACAGCCCAGATGATTCTTCATCGTGAGCGATCTTGTTACTCAAAGATTGGAGTGTCTTCCATTTAGATGCAAGTGTCGTCGGAATAATCGGTCGTGGTGGATCTTCGGCGCGTCGAAATTCGTAGACAAAAGTGCTCAGCAAAGATGCCAA
>CAMCUE010000065.1 GCA_945878705.1 Ferrithrix thermotolerans DSM 19514
GGTCGCGTAATTTATGTAGGTAAGGCGAACAATTTAAGGTCGAGAATTAACAGCTATTTTGTTAGCGCCGAGACATTGCACCCACGAACAGCAAACATGGTTTCAACCGCTACCAGTGTTGAGTGGATAGAAGTTCGTAATGAAATAGAAGCATTGATTCTCGAGCACAGTCTGATTAATCGTTATGCGCCCCGTTTCAATATTCGATTACGCGATGACAAGAGTTACCCGTTTTTAGCGGTCACGATTGACGAGCAATGGCCAAGGGCGCTCGTGATGCGCGGTCGCAAACGAAAGGGCACCCGGTATTTTGGCCCGTATCCGCATCCATGGGCGATTCACGAAACACTCGACCTGCTTTTGCGATCTTTCCCAGTTCGAACTTGTTCCCCAGCAACTTTTAAACAACACGAACGACTTGGGCGTCCGTGTCTACTTTTTCATATCGAGAAGTGTTCTGGGCCGTGCGTTGGAAATGTAACTCCAGAAAAATACGCAAATCATGTCAAAGACTTTTTGGATGTAATGGACGGAGAGAGTGATGAAGTTTGCCAGAGAATCCGAGAAGAGATGGCAGTTGCTTCCACATCCCATGAATTTGAGCGGGCCGCAAGACTACGCGATCAACTGTCGGCAATAAATCTCGCGCTAGAGCGCCAGCAGATGGTTGGTGAACGCAGTGAAGATATTGATCTAATCGGCGTTGCCGAAGATGAATTTGAAGCCGCTGTGCAGGTGTTTTATGTACGCAAAGGTCGTGTTGTCGGGAGGAAAGGTTTCGTCGTAGACAAAGTTGAAGCGGTAACCAGTGCTGGCTTAACAAGTCGAATTATTGAGCGATTGTATGACGAGTCACCGATTTTGGGCATTCCTAAATTAGTAATCGTTCCATTTGAACCAGAAGAAGTTCAGATTCTTGAAGAATGGTTAAGCAGTCTTAGATCCTCGTATGTTGAAATCAGAGTCGCACAACGCGGCGACAAGCGTGAACTACACGAACTTGTTACGAAGAATGCTCGAGAAGAATTGAATCGCCATCGACTGCGTCGGGCATCTGACCACACTGCACGGTCGCGGGCATTAACTGAATTACAAACTTTGTTAAACCTGCCCGAAGTTCCACTAAGGATTGAGTGTTACGACATGGCGCATCTCCAAGGCACAAATTACGTAGGCTCAATGGTCGTTCTTGAAGACGGGCTGCCAATGAAGCGCGAATATCGGCGATTCAAGATCAAAGACGTGCCAGGCAATGATGACTACGCGGCGATGCGTGAAGTATTGACACGTCGCCTTAGTGCCTATATTGCTGAAAGAGATCAACCAGTTAACGAGCGTGGTGAAAGACCCGGCAAGTTTTCGTATGCGCCACAATTGCTTTTGGTTGACGGTGGCAAAGGGCAACTTGGCGTCGCTGAGCAGGTTGTCCGTGAACTAGGGCTTGAAAATGAGATTCCAGTGGCATCACTAGCCAAACGCTTTGAGGAAGTTTTCATTCCTGGGAGTTCGGAACCTGTTGAAGTACCACGAGGCAGTGATGCCTTATTCATGTTGCAAGTTATTCGCGACGAAGCACACCGTTTTGCCAATCGGTTTCATCGAGAGTTGCGTGGCAAGGCAATGATTTCAAGTTCGCTAGATGGCATCGCAGGACTAGGGGCAGCCAGAGCAACAAAATTGATCAAGGCGATGGGCAGTGTCTCTGCAGTCAAGCAGGCAAGTAGAGATGACTTAGCGTTACTGACTTGGTTACCAACTGCTGTTGCGGATTCGGTATACCAACGATTTCATTCCTGACTACAGAGGCCGAACTTAGATAGTGTTTTAATCAGTGGCTGATATTTTATTGATTGCTGGTCTGTCGGGCGCGGGGCGTTCACTAGCCGCTGACGATCTAGAAGATTTGGGATGGTTCGTAGTTGACAACATGCCAACAGAACTAATTGACAAAGTCGTTGAGATTGCTTCGGTGGGTTCGAAATTAGCCAAACTCGCGTTAGTCGTTGGTACGCCAACTGCTCAATTAGGCATAGTTGAAGTTTTGAAAAAACTGCGACACGGAAGTCATCGTGTTCGTCTGTTGTATTTAGATGCGACGACTGCTGAACTCGTCAAACGATATGCAACTACGCGGCGAAAGCATCCGCTGGCTGATGATAAGACGGGTGTTGAACAAGCAATCGCAAAAGAAAGAACTCTGCTTGAACCTGTGATGGGTGCTGCCGATTTAGTTATAGACACTACGAACCTGACCGTTCATCAACTTAAGTCTCGAATCGGAGAACTATTTGCAGGCGGTGATGCCAGTGAGGCGATGCAGGTATCTGTGGTCTCTTTTGGTTACAAGCACGGATTACCAACCGATGTTGACCTTGTGTTTGATGTTCGGTTTTTACCCAACCCTCACTGGGATGAAAAGTTGCGCCCTTTAACTGGTCTTGATTCTCCTGTAAAGGAGTATGTGATGTCGCAAGAACTTTCGCACAAGTTTCTTGCCGAACTCTACAGCATGCTGAAGATTCTGTTACCTGCGTATATTGCCGAAGGTAAAAGTTATTTGACTATCGCGATCGGGTGCACCGGTGGTCGTCATCGTTCGGTTGTGATATCCGAACAAATTTCAAACTGGCTTATCAAAAACGCACAACAACCTAGGATTACCCACCGCGACATTATGCGAGTCGACTCGGGGCACTAAGGTTTAGGCATGACTATCAGAGTTGGAATCAACGGCTTCGGGCGTATTGGCAGAAATTTTTATCGGGCGATTAAACAAACTGGTGCAGATATAGAGATAGTTGCGGTCAACGATCTTGGTTCGCTAAAGACGATGGCGCATCTTCTTAAATACGACTCCGTGCTTGGTGTGTTGCCGAATGAGATATCTGCAACAGATGACGGCATCAATATTGACGGCAAAATTTTGAAGGTTCTTTCAAAGCGAGACCCAAAGGAGTTGGGCTGGGGAAGTCTCGGCGTTGATCTTGTAATTGAATCAACCGGTTTTTTTACAGACCGCGAAAAAGCATCTGCCCACTTGGATGCCGGAGCGCCGTGTGTAATTATCTCTGCCCCAGCAACTAATGCTGATGCGACTTTTGTATTTGGTGTAAATCATCAAGACTTTGATCCGAAGAACCATAAAGTAGTTTCAAACGCAAGTTGCACGACGAATTGTTTTGTGCCAATGGTCAAAGTGTTAGATGATGCTTTTGGTGTTGAGAATGGTTTGATGACAACGATTCACGCATATACGGGCGACCAGTCGATAGTTGACGGACCCCACAGTGATTTGCGAAGGGCCAGAGCGGCAGCAATAAATATCATTCCAACAAGCACAGGTGCCGCACGCGCAACAAGTCTTGTGATGCAATCAATGAAGGGAAAGTTGGACGGAACATCGTTACGAGTACCAGTTCCAACGGGATCAATCACCGATTTAGTTGCGAATCTAAAGAAACCGGCTTCGGTTGCTGAGATTAATGCTGCATTCAAGACGGCGGCATCCGGACCTCTAAAAAATATTCTTGAATATTGCGCTGACCCAATTGTCTCAAGTGATGTAGTTACGAATCCACATAGTTGCATCTTTGATAGCGACCTGACAATGAGTATGGGATCGTTGGTCAAAGTTCTCGGCTGGTACGACAATGAATGGGGTTATTCGAATCGTTTGGTTGATCTCACAACATTTATTGGGGCAGCACTCAAGCGTTAGATGGTTCCACAACTAGAAGATCTTGGAGAAGTTCGCGGCAAGACCGTGTTGGTTAGAACTGATTTCAATGTCCCGATGTCGGGCAACGATGAAGATCGAGTTATCGCTGATGATTTTCGAATTAGAGCGGCGTTACCAACTATTAATTGGCTAACCGATCGTGGTGCAAAAGTTATTTGCGCGAGTCACCTTGGCCGCCCAAAAGGCGTGTCGACATTAAAATATTCGATGGCACCAATTCGAAGGCGACTTGGAGAACTAGCCCCAGGCGTTGAGTTACTTGAAAATCTTCGCTTCAATGGAGGCGAAGAAGCAAACAACCCAGAGTTTGTAAAGCAACTTGTTGAAGGCGTTGACCTATACGTCAATGATGCATTTGGTGCAGCACACCGATCACACGCTTCAATTGTCGGCCCACCAAAGACATTGCCATCTGCCGCGGGTCGATTATTGCAACGCGAAGTAGAAGTACTTGGTGAGATGCGAAACAACCCGAAACGACCTCTCGTGGCAGTGTTAGGCGGTGCCAAGATCAGCGACAAAATTGGTGTGATTGAGGCATTGTCAAATGTTGTTGACTCTTTTGTCATTGGTGGTGGAATGTGCTTCACCTTTCTGGCAGCCAAGGGAATGCCGATCGGAGACTCTTTGTGCGAACCAGACCAAATATCGTTCTGCAAAAAACTACTTGCATCGAAAGTTGAAATTCATTTGCCTGAAGACATCGTCGGTGTTGATTCAGACAGTCAATTTGCAACTTTTGGAATTCGGCTGCCGCCTGGTGCTAAGGGTTTAGATATTGGTCCAGGAAGTGCTGCTGCATTTGCGGACATAATCATGGGAGCCCGAAGTGTATTCTGGAACGGACCGATGGGGATGTTTGAAGATTCACGATTCGCAGCCGGAACCCGAACTATCGCTCAGGCAATGTCAGAGACGAGAGCGTTCACAATTGTTGGCGGTGGTGACTCGGCGGCAGCCCTGGCGCAGTTTGGTTTTGAAAAAGATGTAGACCATGTTTCAACTGGCGGCGGTGCATCATTAGAGTTTCTTGAACTCGGCGACTTGCCAGGATTAAGCGCGTTGCGAGGAGCACCAAATGTCAAATGAAGTTCGTAAGCCAATTATTAGTGGTAACTGGAAGATGAACCATAACCACTTTGAAGCTATTCAATCGATTCAAAAACTGGCTTATCTTTTAACCAAGGAAGATTTCGTGGCAGTAGATGTGACAATACATCCTCCATTTACGGATCTAAGAAGTTCACAGACACTTATTGACGCTGATGATTTGCAATTTATTCTCGGTGCGCAACATTGCCACGAGGCCGAATCGGGTGCATTCACAGGTGAGGTCTCTGCACAGTTCCTCACCAAGCTCAATGTTCACTATGTAATTGTCGGTCACAGCGAGAGGCGTCAACTTTTTGGTGAGACCGATGAACAGGTACAGCAAAAAGTGGTTGCGATTCAAAAATATTCAATGACACCAATTTTGTGTGTTGGTGAAACTCTTGCCGATCGTGAGGCTGGTCTGACTCACGAAAAAGTTCTTGGACAAGTTCGATCTGCATTAGCAAAACGATCAGTTGAACATGTGCGGTCGATGGTGATTGCCTACGAACCAATTTGGGCGATTGGTACGGGTAAAACTGCGACTGCTGATGATGCACAACGAGTAATTAGTTCAATCCGCGAGGAAGTATCAAAGATCTCATCGCCGATGGCAGCAAGTGCGATCCGACTTCAATATGGTGGAAGCGTCAAGGCCAGCAACATTGTCCAGATCATGTCGCAGCCCGATATCGATGGAGTGCTGGTTGGTGGCGCGAGCCTTGATTCGGCTGAATTCGCCCGCATTTGTCAATACCGACTTCGGTCGGCATAGCTTTTCAACTCTACCCATTAGGTGTTATTGTTCGGTCATCTTGAAATCAACCGATTTTTGGATACTCAAAGGGGAGAGCAAATATGAGAAAAACCACGAAAGTGGCTCGTCTCGCGTCTGCGCTAATAGCTGTGTCATTAATTGGCGCAGCCTGCGGCGGAAGCGATGATGCAGCGACTAGCGATACAACAGCGGCCGTAGCGCCTGCAAGTTATCCAACAAGTTTGGAAGATTGTGCAGCAGTTACTTACGATTACGTCAAGCCAGCAACAACTGGTGGAATGACAATTACTTACGACATCAATCCAGCTGCAGTTTGGGATGATGGTTCGCAGATAACGGCCGCCGACTTCAAAGCAACTTGGGAAGCATCCTTGAATACCCCAGCATCAATTATGACATCTGGGTATGACCAAGTGACCGCTGTAGAAGCGGGAGCGAGTGACAAACAAGTCGTTGTAACAATGAAGGCTGTTTACGCCCCATGGCGCGGACTATTTAGTTCATTGATCAAGGCTGCGGCAGTCAAGAACACTAAAGATGTGTCGGGTGATTTTGCAGACAACATTCCGTTCTCTGGTCGCCCATACAAAATCAAATCCTGGAGCCCAGACCAAATTGTTTTTGTTCCGAATGATAAGTATTGGGGCGACGACAAGGCTGTAACAAAGAAATTCGTTATGGTGCCGAAGGCTGACAGCGATACAGAAATTGCATCGATCAAGGCAGGCGAAGTGGACATGATTTATCCGCAGTTCTACGCGGGCATTGAAGAAGCAGTCAAGCAAGAAAATATCGCAGCCAAGATTGAATATGGCGGCGACTATGAAGGTTTATATTTCCAACAGAAATGTGGACCATTCGCAGATCCAAACTTCCGTGCGGCATTCTCGATGTCAATTGATCGTGATGCGCTGTTCAAGCAGATCTACATACCACTCGGTGGAAAAGAATTGCTTCAGTGTGGTCCGATGGTCCCTGGACCATTTTGTAATGGAGACGAGTTTGCGGGTAGTTACGACCCAGCAGGAGCAGAATTATTGTTGACTGAGAATGGTTGGACCAAGGGAGCCGATGGTTTCTGGGTTGACCCAAGCGGCA
>CAMCUE010000066.1 GCA_945878705.1 Ferrithrix thermotolerans DSM 19514
TGGGAAATTTATTTAAGCACTAAACGGGAAAGGCCCCGCGCAGTGGCGGGACCTCTCAACCTTTTAACTAAGGCAACTGGGGGAGCTGCCTTAGTGATTACGCGAAGAACCTGGGGGAGGTTCATTCGCTATAAATTAATTATGCTACAAATTGTCCCTATATCTCAAGGCGAATGACAAGATATCCCCTATCATTTTTAGTGATATGGAGCTCCGCCAATTAGAAGTCTTAGTTTCGATAGCCGATAATGGTTCGTTTTCGGCTGCGGCTAAAGCCCTATCCACAGTCCAAAGCAATGTCTCGGCCCATATTTCGCGGCTTGAAAAAGAACTTACAACAATTCTGGTCGAAAGAGCGACTGGCAAACTCACTGAAGACGGCCAGATAGTTGTTGAACATGCCCGGCGCGTATTCAACCAAATTCAAGACATCGCTTCCGAGGTTCAGTCAAACGAAAAAGAAATCAAAGGTGAATCTCGGCTTGGATGCATCGGCACTACAGGGCGCTGGCTGATACCTGCAATTCTGCCCGCGATATCAACACGATTCCCAAATATCCGTGTCACAATTTCAGAAGGCAGCACATCTAGTTTGCTCCCCAGATTAATTGACGGCTCACTTGATGCAGCCATCGTCCACTTACCTGTCGAGGATGAACAACTCGAATCACACTCACTTTTCGCCGAAGACTTAATGTTGCTCGTCAATAATAAACATCAGTGGGCTGATCTCGACACGATCACGATCGCCGAACTCGTAACCGAACCATTATTACTTCCACCCAAGAACACCGCACTGCGAAGAATTTTAGATCGTGCGGCCGGCGCACAACGACTTGTTTTTAAGATGCAAGCCGAAATTGATGGCGTTCGACTTCTTACATCACTCGCATTTGAAGGCTTTGGTGCAGCGATCGTCCCAGCAACTGCGGCTCCAGGATGGTTGACCGGAGAATTCAAACGCATCGAAGTACCCGAGTTGCCACGACGCGTAGTCGGATGGGTACAAAGGAGACGTCCACTACCAAGCAAAGCCACGCAAGCTGTCACAGCTGTAATCCGTGAAGTTATTGAATTAGGTAATTACCAGCAACCAGGTGTGCACACTGGCAAAGGTGCGTTCCCTCTCAAACGATCCTCCTAAGTAGCCTTAAGAGTCATGACGGTTCATCTTCAACGAGCGGTCAAAGGCGCCGCTGCTGCAGAAGTTAGATGGCTTGAAACAATTAGTCGTCGCGCAGTTTGGGTTGATGTTGATGAAACGGTTCGTCGCGGAGCGCTTTCGGCTGAAGCATCGGGTGTGATCGCTCACGCCGCAGAAACCGCGCGCGAAAAAGGTTTGCCACTTGTAATGACGATCGGCAGTTCTGGTGCAGACATTGTTGAAGGTGTTGCAGCATTACATGGATGGGGTCAAGCCGCAAAAGCAATCGCTAAATGTTCCGGTTATGTGCCGATTATTACCGTCGTAACTGGACCGGCTGTTTCTGGACCAGCACTTCTAATTGGATTGAGCGACATCGTAATTATGACAAGCGATGCATATGCATTCGTTAGTGGTCCAACGATGGTCGCCGAATTCACCGGAATACAAATAACGAATCACGAACTCGGTGGTGCAGACATTCATGCCAAACAAAGTGGCGTCGCTCACCTAGTTGTAGCAGACCGCGATTCAGCATTATCTGAAGTTGAACATGTGCTTTCTTTTTTGCCCGACAATGTTGATGAGCTTGCTCCTACTGCTCAAACCTCAGATTCGCCCGAACGATTAACACCCGAAGCGGGGGCATTAATCCCCGACACTTCGACAGGAAGTTACGACGTTAAAGAAGTTATTCAGGCAATTGCCGACGATGGGTATTTGCTTGAACTTCGCTCTCGATGGGCTGCAAACATTGTGACTGGACTAATCACAATAAGTGGACAAAGTGTTGGCGTTGTCGCCAATCAACCGATGAATTTGGCGGGGACACTTGATATTCCGGCTTCGCAAAAAGCAGCGCGCTTCGTTTCGTTTTGCGACGCATTTAACATTCCGATTTTGACTCTTGTTGATACGCCTGGTTTTTATCCTGGCAAAGATCTTGAGTGGCGTGGGATGATTCGCCACGGTGCACAATTAGTTTTTGCTTATGGCCGTGCGACTGTGCCAAGAGTCTGTGTAATTTTACGCAAAAGCTATGGTGGCGCTTACATTGTAATGGATTCAAAAAAAATGGGCAATGATATGTGTATGGCATGGCCGACTGCAGAACTCGCAGTGATGGGAGCCGGTCAGGCTGCTGCGATTTTGCAACGCCATGCATCACCTCAGGAACGCGAGGCATATGAACAAGATTATGCCGAGCGACTTTTGAATCCGTATGTCGCTGCCGAGCGTGGATATGTTGACAGCGTGATTGACCCAGCAGATACGCGTCGTGAAATTGCAGCGGCATTTTCAATGCTCTGCGACAAGCGCGAAAAGTTGCAGGCGCGCAAACACGACAACACGCCTCTCTAACCAGTCAAACGACTAGATTGAATATGGGACTGGAAGCTCCCACAACATAAAAAGGACACCACAGTGGCTGAAACAATCACCATTATTGATGACCGGACTGGTAAGAAAGTTACTGTTCCGCTACGAGACGGCGTTTTTCCGTCGAGCGCATTGCGCGAACTAAACCCAGATTTACGAATGTATGACCCGGCTTTCTTATCGACAGCTGCGTGCGAATCTTCGATCACCTACATTGACGGCGACGCAGGTATTTTGCGATATCGCGGATATCCAATCGAGCAATTGGCAGAGAAATCGACATACCTAGAGGTTGCATATTTGCTTTTAAACGGTGAACTGCCAACGCCAGTACAACTTGAAAAATGGAACTTCGATGTAATTCATCACACAATGATCCACGAAAACATGCGCAAGCGTTTTGTTGACGGTTTCCACTACGACGCACACCCGATGGGCATGTTCGTGTCAGCAGTTGCGGCACTCGGAACTTTCTATCCCGAGTCAAAAGATATTTTCAATAGTCCTGCTCTAGAAAAACAAATTTTGCGGTTAATCGCCAAGGTTCCAACTCTTGCAGCGATGTGTTATCGCTTCAGTTCTGGTTTGCCATTCGTTTCTCCGAATAATGCGATGAGCTATCCAGAAAACTTTTTGAACATGATGTTCCGACTTGGCGATGACCACACTGTCGACCCAAGGCTCACAAAAGCGATGGATTTGCTTTTCATATTGCACGCCGATCACGAGCAAAATTGCGGCACGACAGCGATGCGTGTCGTCGCCTCGTCGCATGCTGACCCATTCAGCGCAATGTCAGCAGCCTCATCTGCTTTATACGGCCCGCTTCACGGTGGTGCAAACGAAGCAGCAGTCAACATGCTCACCGAAATTGGAAGTATCGACAACGTCGAAGCCTTCGTAAAGTCCGTGAAAGCAGGGCATGGAAAACTGCAGGGTTTCGGACACCGCGTATACAAAAATTACGATCCACGAGCGGCGATTATCAAAAAAGCCGCCTACGACGTGTTCGATGTGACCGGCAAAAACCCACTCCTTGACATCGCGCTCAAACTTGAAGACGTGGCTCTAAGCGATGAATATTTCATCTCTCGCAAACTGTATCCAAATGTTGACTTTTATTCGGGATTAATTTATCAAGCGCTTGGTTTCCCAATTGAAATGTTCACGGTATTGTTCGCAATCCCACGAACAGTCGGCTGGCTGACACACTTCAGCGAGTTGCTCAAAGATGACGCCCAAAAAATTAGTCGACCCCGTCAGTGGTATACGGGTTCCGACAAACGCGACTATGTCGCAATCAACAAACGTCAATAATAATTTTGCCAGTACTGGCGTTGGTCTCCATATAACTGTGTGCCGCAGAAATATTTTCTAGTGTGTACCTGCTGTCTATAACAGGGCGCAACTTTCCGGTCTCGAACATCGGCAACATTTCGCTGATGAACCTCTGAGTTACGGCGATCTTTTCTTCAAGTGGGCGGGGTCGCAACACTGTTCCGATTAATCGGGCCCGCTTTGGCATCAGTGCTGAAATATTAAACGGTGTGGAGGCACCACCCATCAGACCAACCTGGACGATCGTGCCTTTTAGAGCCAGTGAGGCGACATTGCGATTCAGGTACTCGCCGCCGATCACATCCAGCACAGCATTGACGCCGTGACTATTCGTGGCTTTCTTGCAAACTTCGACAAAATCTTCTGTTCGATAGTCAACTGCAATGTCAGCGCCAAGTGCCAGACAAGCATCGCGCTTGCCCGACGAACATGTGACTACTACATTGGCTCCGATCGCTTTGCAAATCTGGATTGCCGCTGTTCCGACGCCGGAAGCACCAGCATGAACCAGCGCCCAACCGCCGGATTGCAAGTTTCCTTGACACACGAGAGCGTCCCACGCAGTGATAAACACTTCAGGAATCGCGCCAGCATCGTCAAAACTCACTTTGCTTGGCGCACGCATCGCCTGATTTTCGTGGACAACTAGATATTCGGCGTAAGCACCACCACTAACGATTCCCATTACTTGATCGCCGGGTTTCCAGACTTTTGTCGCGCTTCCACAAAGTTCAACAGTGCCTGCGAACTCAAGTCCGGGAATTTCTTGTTTCCCCGGAAATGGATCTGGGTAGAACCCCATCCGCTGCAATAGGTCGGCACGATTTAGCGAAGTCGCACGAACCTTCACCAAAATCTCATTCGGGTTTGGTTGTGGTCTTTCTACATCAACAATGTCCAAAACTTCTGGATCGCCATGTTTCGTAATTACAACAGCACGCACGACTAATTATTCAGCATTTTCTCTTGTAACCGTCGGTCAACTGCCGCCAAGAATTGTTGAGTCGTCAGCCATGGTTGATCTTTGGATACGAGAGCTGCTAAATCTTTAGTCATCTCTCCGCCCTCTACGGTTTCAATGCACACTGCTTCAAGAGACTCGGCGAACTCAATAACTTTTGGCGTGTTGTCAAGTTTGCCTCGATGACTCAGACCTCTTGTCCATGCAAAAATTGAAGCAATTGAGTTAGTTGAAGTCTCTAGACCTTTTTGATGATCACGAAAATGTCGAGTTACTGTGCCGTGTGCAGCCTCAGACTCTAGAACCCTGCCATCTGGTGTTGTTAAAACCGAAGTCATCAATCCAAGTGAGCCAAAACCTTGGGCGACAATGTCAGATTGCACATCGCCATCGTAATTTTTGCAGGCCCACAAGTAACCGCCTTCCCATCTCATCATGCATGCCACCATGTCGTCAATCAGACGATGCTCGTAAGTCAATTTGCGTTTATCAAATTCGGCCTTAAATTCGTTATCAAAAATCTCTTGAAAAATATCTTTGAACCGACCGTCGTATGCCTTAAGAATCGTATTCTTGGTGCTCAAGAAAACCGGAAAATTGCGTTGCAAGCCGTAGTTAAATGAAGCACGAGCAAAACTTCGAATCGACTCGTCGTAGTTATACATCCCCATCACCACTCCCGAACTTTTGAAATCAGCAACTTTCATCTCAACTGGCTTGCTTCCATCTTGCGGCACATAAGTCATCGTCACCGTGCCAGGACCTGGAACTTTAAAATCGGTCGCCTTATATTGATCGCCGTGCGCATGACGCCCGATCACAATTGGCTTTTTCCAAGTCGGTACAAGTTTTGGAATGTTTGCACAAATAATCGGTTCGCGAAATACAACGCCATCTAAAATATTGCGGATCGTGCCATTCGGCGACTTCCACATCTGTTTCAAGTTAAATTCTTTTACTCGCCCCTCGTCAGGAGTAATCGTCGCGCACTTCACACCAACGCCATGTTTCAAAATCGCATTCGCAGCATCAATCGTCACCTGATCACTCGTCGCATCGCGATTTTCGACACCCAGATCGTAATATTCAATGTTTAGATCAAGATACGGCAAAATCAAACGGTCTTTGATGAAACTCCAAATGATTCGAGTCATTTCGTCTCCGTCAATATCTACAACAGGATTGACGACCTTTATTTTGCTTGACATAAATATTCGCTGCTTTCGTTAGTTAATACTTGTATCTTACTTGTAGACAATAGCGTCAAGCCTCTACCATGCTCAATGTGGATTTCGCATGGACACCAGATCAGGTCGCGTTGCGCCAACGTGCAAAGTTGGTGGCAACAGAGGCAGTTAAGAAGTACGGCCGATTCAACGACACTTGGATGAACGGCTACTCGCGCGAATTTTCTCGCGAACTCGCTAGTCACGGATGGATAGGTATGACCTGGCCAGTTGAATTTGGTGGTGGAGGTCGACCCGCGATAGAACGGCTCATTGTTGGAGAAGAAATGATTAGCGCTGGTGCGCCTATCGCGGCGTCTTGGTTTGCTGATCGACAAATGGGGCCAGCGTTGATTGCTTACGGCACGAAAGTTCAGCAAGATGCGTTCTTACCTGAGATGCTCTCTGGTAATTCAACCTGGTGCATCGGCATGAGCGAACCAAACGCAGGCAGCGATCTTGCTTCATTGAAAACTTTTGCGCAGCGCGACGGCGACGAGTTCGTAATTAATGGTCAAAAAATTTGGACGAGTTTCGGCGAACACGCTGATTATTGTTATTTAATTTGTCGCACAAGTAACGATGGTTCGCCACATGCCGGCATCAGCGAAATTATTGTTCCGATGAA
>CAMCUE010000067.1 GCA_945878705.1 Ferrithrix thermotolerans DSM 19514
CCTAATATCGTAGATGTTTATTTTTAAGTTGACTGTGTGCAAAAACAAGCATAGATGAATTTAAAAATATGGATCAACTGTGCCCGTCCGCGTACATTGCCTGCGGCGATCGCTCCAGTTTTGGTTGGGGCAGCGTGTGCTCGGGCGAACGTTTCTAGCGCGACAAGTTCAGTTGACTGGCTGAATATTTTTTATGCGCTGCTTGTAAGCCTTTCGCTGCAGGTCGCGGTGAATTATGCAAACGATTATTCAGATGGTGTGCGTGGAACTGATCGACAAAGAGTTGGACCGATGCGACTCGTTGGGTCAGGATCAAAATCTGCAAAGGCTGTGAAGTTGGCAGCATTTATTGCGTTCGGTGTTGCGGCGTTATTTGGATTTGTTCTCGCATCAACTACAAGTTGGTGGCTGTTATTAGTTGGTGTTGCCTGTTTTGCAGCCGGATGGTTTTACACGGGTGGTTCGAAACCCTACGGATATTATGGTTTTGGCGAACTTTTTGTTTTCATTTTTTTTGGAGTCGTCGCCACAACTGGTACAACTTACGTTGCAATTGAAACTGTCTCGTCAGTCAGTTTGATTGCGTCTATCGCAGTTGGTTGTTTGGCGTGTGCGCTATTAGTAGTTAACAATTTGCGTGATATTCCTGGTGATACTGAATCTGGAAAGAAGACTTTGGCGGTTCGAATTGGCGATCTGCGCACCCGACAGTTTTATTATTTCTTGTTATTTGCTGCGGCTGTTGCAATCGTAATTTTGTCGCTCAACCGTCTGAGTTCGTTGCTGGGATTATTTGGATTGATTTCATCGTTACCAGCGATTCGCAAGATTCAACGAGGCGCAAGCGGTAAAGATTTGATTCCTGTACTAGGCATCACTGGTCGAACTCAGATGCTCACTGCAATATTGTTAAGTATCGGGATCGTAATTGGATAGCAAGTGAGTTAATTAGAAAGAAATTTATTCAATACATCTTCAGTATTTTTGTGCTGTTCAAGATGTGGCGAGTGTCCCGAATGCGCAATGATGCTAAGTTGTGCGTTATCACCAATCTCATCAACTAGACGTTTGGCGAATGCAACGAACTTCGAGTCGTCTGCACCAGCAATGACTAACACTGGCATATCTAATTCGCTTAGTCGTGACCATGATGGCTGTTGTTTGCCAGCACCACACAGACGCAGACTCGAAGATAGACCGATAGCGGTATTGCGTAATCGAAGTTCCCGTTGATTATTTTGACCCGATAGTCCTGCAAACATCGGTTGTGCCAACCATTCGGTGATGAACTGCGGAACACCAATTTGTTCAATATGTTTTGCCAGATCTTCATCAGTTGCGATGCGACTTTGTCTGTCGACCTTGTCCTCTATTCCAGCAGTCCCACTGATCAATACAAGACGTTTAACTTTTTCGGGGTGGGCCAGTGCGGCCGTCAAGCAGAATCGTGCTCCCAATGAATAACCAATGTAATTTGCTACATCGGCGATCTCAACAATCGCATGTGCACCTGTTTCTAGGTTGAAAGAAATATCTGTCGAGTCCCCATGATTAGGTAGATCAATCGCAATTATTTCAAATTTCGAACTTAAGTTGTTCGCAAGATGGAACCACGATTCTTTGGTCTGTGTGAAACCGTGCAACAGTGCAACTCTTTCGCCCGCACCGACAGTTGACGACGCAAGCATTAAGAACTTGTTGACTGTTCGGCCAACCGTCGAATAATACGCTCGAACATCTCGCTGTCTTGAGCTCCGGGTACAGACCATTGTTCGTCAAAAACATATGTAGGCACCGCTGTAATGCCGATCTCATGCGCGCGCTCTAGATTGCTATTTAGCAGATCCACACTCGAGTCCGATTCAAACATCTGTACGACTGCTGTCTCGTTCATACCAAAGTTAATTCCTATGCCTGTGAGAACGTCTTTATTTGAAATATCTTTGCCATAACAAAAATACGCAATCATCAGTAGTTCTTTAAGTTTGGTGTGATCGAGCGATGTCGTTTGACAAAGAGCAATTAGTCGATGCGCGCGAGATGTGTTGGCGCGTAACGCTATGTCTAAATTAAAATTAATCCCTTCTGTCGACGCAATTTTACTCACATGTGCCAAAATCTCGTCGGCACGCTCGTTACCTCCAAATTTTTTGGCGTATGCTTCACGGACTGGGGTCGGTGTGTCCTGTGGTGCTGTTGGATCAAGTTGAAATGGTCGGTAAATAACCTCAAGATTTAGTTCGATTCCTGACGATGTGAGGTTTGCCACAGCCCTGTCAAATCTACGTTTACCGATGTAACACCAAGGGCAAATCACATCGGAGAAGATTTCGAGCTTCATTCCTGCCACGATAGAGGCATGACATCCTCGGCGGCTACAGCTGCTACTTTTTGTGCAACCCTCGTTGACGAATGGGCGAGTTGCGGCGTGCGCCATGCCGTGATTTCGCCAGGCTCGCGTTCGACACCGATGGCGATGGCGTTGGCTGCGCGAGAAGATTTTCACTTACATGTTTTTCACGATGAGCGCAGTGCATCATTCGCTGCAATCGGAATTGCAAAAGCATCTGGTCTTCCGGCAATTCTGTTGTGTACATCTGGTACAGCAGCAGTCGAATTTCACTCAGCGGTGGTAGAGGCAAACCACGCTGAGGTGCCGATTTTAGTTTGCACGGCCGACAGACCTCCCGAACTACAGAATGTTGGCGCTCCACAAACGATAAATCAACAGAATTTATATGGCGACTCTGTGCGATTATTTCATAATTCTGGGGTGCCAAATAGTCGGGAGTCACGTACTTGGCGATACTTGGCTCAGGAATTATTTAACGCATCTTTGGGACAAATCCGAGGACCTGTTCACTTGAATCTTCAGTTTCGCGAGCCATTAGTCGCCGAGGCAAATACTCTGCCGAAGAAGATTTCGGTTATTAAGAATCAATTGTTAAATCAACAAATCGGATTTTGGCAAAAAAGAAAACTGCTTCGGCTTTTAAAAAATCAGCGTGGGGTCATTATCGCGGGATTTGATACGTACGAGCCAAAAGCGGTTTTGGAATTAGCAACCAAACTGGGCTGGCCTATTTTCGCTGACCCACGCAGTGGCACTCGGGTTGTGGGCGAGGCAGTGGTTATTGCTGCAATGGACTCGCTATTGCGAGACAATGAATTCGCGGAGTCGCATAATCCAAGTGTCATTTTAAGAATTGGGTCGCCACCAGTATCGAAAATTGTCAACGCATGGTTGGCAAAGTGCGATGTGCCGCAGATTGTAATTACGAGTTCGTCGAGGCTCGTCGATCCAGAACGAAAAACCACACTACATGTTGTTGGTGAAGTCACGCAGATTTGTAGCTCATTAATCGCACAAGTCAAGGCGACAAATCAAAATTGGTTGGATAGTTGGTCCAATGCCGAAAGAAAGGCGCAACTTGCGATTAATCATGCTTTGATAAGTGAGCCCGCAATCAGCGAGCCAGCGATTTCGCGAACTATATATAGAAATATTCCCGACGGTTCTAACCTATTCGTCTCTAGTTCGATGCCGATTAGAGATATCGAATGGTTCGCTGCGCCAAGATCACGAATTAAAGTTCACGCTAATCGTGGAGTGAATGGGATTGATGGTGTTGTTTCTACTGCTGTTGGGGTCGCTTTGGCCAGCAACGCTCCGACTTTTCTGTTGATCGGTGACTTAGCGATGTTGCATGATACAAATGGATTGATTAATTTAGCGTGGCGCCAAGTGGATCTGCGAATAATATTGGTCGACAATCGTGGTGGTGGTATATTTTCGTTTTTACCTCAAGCAACTTCGCTCAATAAAGATAGCTTTGAGATGATTTTTGGAACCCCGCATAATGTCGACTTTGAGTTGCTCGCGAAAGCTCATGGCATTGACTCAAATACAGTTACAAATTTGGATCAACTAACTGAAGCGATCTCCCGTAAAGGGCCGTATCTGGTGAGAGTTGTAACCGATCGGGATGAAAATGTGCGAGTCCATGAACGAATTAATCAGCGAATCTCTGCGTCGCTACGCGAAAACTAAAACCAATATAACCAATTTATTGTTTAACGATTTGTTATCGCAATTAACATAGCCTGAAATTTCGCTTCTGTTTCCGCTAGTTCATTGAGTGGATCGCTGTCGCCGACAATTCCACCACCAGCAAAAAGATGGGCAGTTCGATCTGAATTATTTATTTCAGCACAACGAATCGCGACAGCAAAGCAACCATCACCGCCGGCATTGAAATAGCCAACTGCGCCACCGTATCTTCCTCGGTCAAAGCCTTCGACCCGCTTTATATGCTGCAATGCAATTTCGCGTGGGTGTCCACCAAGTGCGGGCGTTGGACTTAGAGCGTAAGCGACCTCTAAAACCGTCGGTCTTGGTTCGCTGAGTCGACCTGAAATTTCGGTGCCAAGATGTGCGACATTAGCGATTGCTACTATTGAAGGTTCGGGTTGCCAATCTAAATAAGAGCACCAAGGCAACAAGGTGTCGTGCACCATATCGATCACAATCCGATGCTCGAGTTGGTTCTTGGTGCTATTAATTAGTTCTTGAGCTAGGTGTTCATCAACTTTCGCGTTTCCGGTTCGCGAAGTTGTACCGGCGAGAGGATGACTTGAAACTGTGTCACCGTCAATACTTACTAATAGCTCAGGTGATGCACCAAGAAAACCCTCGAACATATATCTGTAACTCGAACGATATCTATCTCTTAGTCGCAACAAAATTGAATAGATATCGAACTCTTTATTACTGGTGATGATTAAGTCTCGAGCGATCACGGCTTTTTGGAATTCTCCGTTAGACACAGCATCGCGAGTTAGTCGGACGGCTTCAAGGTAATGCTCAATTGAAACACCTGGGGTTATATCAAATTCAGCGACAGAATCTTGCTGTCCCATTTGAGCACAGAGATTAAAACTTGCATCATCAATAATTGTGATCCATTGCTGCCCACTATTTGAACAACCAACAACAACGTTTGGAATCACGAAATCGTGTGGCGAATTACTGTCAAAAGGTATACACCCAATTGCGACTGGTCCAGCGTGAGCGATATCAGTTGAATTTTTGTGGTTCAGAGTTTTCAGTGCCTGTTGTATTGTCCTGCTGTCGCCGCGCATCGCAACACCACGACCTGCCACACCCAAGCCATTTCGTGCAAATAAATAGCCGTCTGGTCCTACAAATTCGTTCAAGTCAACAGGGTTATCAGTTAAATCAGCAACTAGTTTTGTAATTGCCTGCATTAACTAATTTCGAGTCGCAATAAATAACTGGCTGAGGCCGCCGGAGAGTTGTTCGTGTTTAACGCCCGTGAATCCTGATTGTTCGAGCAACTTGATGATTTCATTTGTTGGTGGAAGATATGCGACACTGCGTGGAAGATATTTATACGCAGCCCGATCAGAAAACAGCCCACCAATTATTGGCACAATTTTTCCGAAATATATTGAGTTTCCAAAACGGATAAATCTATTTGTCGGTGTACCGACATCCAAAAGTGCGATTCGGCTATTTAATCGTGTCACGCGAGCAAGTTCTTTGAAAAAAACTTGCAGATTTTCGAGATTGCGTAAAGCGAACCCGCAAGTCACACCGTCAATACACGCATTTGGAAACGGCAAACGAAGAGTGTCTGCTTGGCATCGCGGAGAACCACTTCTATCAGCGCTCAACATCCCAAAAGAGAGATCAACTGATATGGCTGTATAGCCGGACTTCTGTAGCTCAATGCACAGGTCGCCGGTGCCACTGGCAAGGTCCAAAATTCGCGACCCTTCGGGTAGGTCAATTGCGGCGACTGTCCTTTTGCGCCACTTAACATCTAAGCGAAATGTCATTAGCCGATTGACAAAGTTATAACGAGGCGCGATTGCATCAAACATTTCCCGCACCGCTTCAACCTTTTCGCTTCCAACCGGGAGGTCACTGCGATCCCAACTTCGGGCTGACTTTTTTGGCGATTTCATGCTTTTTAGACTACGCCAAAAGCAACATCGCATTGCCGATAGAGAATTCATGTCACAGGTCTGACAAGATTACTGGAGGAGTTTTCAAATGATTGATTTCACATTTTCACCCGAAATAGAAAAAGTACGTTTAAAAGTTCGCGAATTCATGGATACGAAAGTTCGCCCCGAATGGGAAGCAACCGATGAGAAAGATCGCGCTGCAGTGGTTCGAACAATCGTCAAGTTGCGTGGTGTCGCGCGAAGTGAATGGACCTTGTGGTTGCCACACATGCCTGCTGAATGGGGCGGCATGGGGCTCGGACCGACTGCAATGGCTGCAGTGTCTGCAGAAGCAGCCAAGGTAAGTATTGGACCGTTTGTGTTGAATGCCCAAGCGCCAGATGAGGGAAATCAGCACACTCTTTTGCATTGGGGAACAACAGAACAAAAAGAGAAGTATCTTCGTCCACTGTGTGAAGGTACTACTCGTAGTTGCTTTGCGATGACTGAACCTGAAGTTGCAGGAAGTGATCCGACATTAATTCAAACTCGTGCGTACAAAGATGGTGATGAGTGGGTAATCAATGGTCATAAATGGTTCATCTCAGGTGCTCGTGGCGCAAAATTTGCATTATTGATTGCGCGTACTGAAGA
>CAMCUE010000068.1 GCA_945878705.1 Ferrithrix thermotolerans DSM 19514
AAAGTGCACGCTGAAGTTTGCTTCGTCACCAAATGGTGCGAGAGAAATTCGTCCTTGCGAAGTTTTTAATCCAACGAGACCGCAACACGAAGCCGGCACGCGGATACTGCCGCCACCATCGCTGGCGTGCGCCATCGGAATAATTCCGGCGGCGACTGCTGCAGCGCTGCCTCCACTTGAGCCACCTGGGGTCATCGCAAGATTCCATGGGTTTCGAGTTGCACCCCACGCAAGCGGCTCGGTGACTGGCACGCTGCCGAACTCTGGAGAGTTAGCGCGTCCAAAAGTGATTAAACCCGTGTCAATGAATCGTTGAACGAGAAGCGAATTTGTCGGCGCAATATATTTTGCATTCTTGAGTGCGATGTTTCCGTTTGACATATGTTGCCCCGCATACGGGCTGCCGAGATCTTTCAAAATAAATGGCACGCCGCCAAACTTCTGATTCAGATTCGCTTTGAAATTTTTTGCCAACTCGCGAGCATGTTCAAACCATGTGATGTTGATTGCGTTAATCGGCGTATTAAATGCGGCGGTTCGTTCAATTGCTGCTTCAAGAAGTTCAAGTGCTGAAACTTTGCCTGAACTAACAAGTTCTGCTTGGCCGAGGCCATCAATAAATCGGGTTTGTTGTGCAAGTGGTGAAAGCGCCATGAACTCACACTATATATATGTATCTAGACGCACAAAAGCAAGTATCGTGATGGCGCAGTGAATACGCCAGAACCAAACCGTGAAGTCAAACTTTCGGCGCGGCAGGTGTTTCAAACTCCAGCAGTTAAATCTTTTATCATTGCGAACTCGGCTTTATATATCGGACTGATGTTGCAGGCCGCGACGCTTGGCAAACATATTTATGACATCACTGGTCGCGAACTTGATATTGGATGGCTCGGGCTTGCCGAGTTTTTGCCGATTGCATTATTGGTTTTTGTTACTGGCAGTGTTGCCGATAGATATAACCGTCGCCGTGTAGCGGTAGTGGCGATGCTTGGCGAACTCGCATGTTCGTTGGCACTCGTGGCTTATTCGCTGACTAATCCAACGAGTGTGTTGCCGATTTTTATTGTTGCGGTTTTTTATGGCACCTCGCGAGCATTTGTAACACCGGCGATGCGTTCAATCGGTCCAATGATCGCGCCAGAGAATGGATTGCCGCAAATGGTGGCGATGTATTCAACATTTTGGACAGGTGCGATGATTGTTGGCCCAGCGATGTCTGGGTTTCTATAGGCGGCAGCGCCGTGGATTGCGTATGCAACGGCCGCAGGTCTGATTGCGCTTGGAACAATACTTGTCTCTCGGATCAAACTGAAAATAATTTCAGATCAACCTGCAAAGACCGAGAAGCCGACATTGCATTCGGCGATGGAAGGTTTGCGATTTATTAAACGCACACCAATTTTGCTGGCGGCGATCTCGCTTGATTTGTTTGCAGTTTTATTTGGTGGCGCGATTGCGTTGTTGCCCGTGATTGCTAAAGATCAACTACTCGTTGGCGACGTTGCATACGGATGGTTACGTGCCGCAGCAGGTATTGGTGCGGCAAGCACTGCAGTGTTGCTGGCATTTAAACCAATTCGACGTCATGTTGGTCGAGCGATGCTAATTGCTGTTGGTGTGTTTGGGGCAGGAACGATCGTGCTTGGGTTAACGCACAACTACTGGGTGGCATTTTTAGCAGTGATGATTTTGAGCGCGGGTGACATGATCAGCGTTTTCGTGCGAGGAGCAATCGTGCCATTGGTAACGCCAGACGACAAGCGGGGCCGAGTTGCGGCTGTTGAAAATGTTTTTATTGGTGCGACTAATGAACTCGGCGCTTTTGAATCGGGTGCAATGTCTCAAGCGGTTGGTGTGCCAGCAACCGTTGTCGGCGGTGGCATTGCGACGCTCGGAATAGTAGGCATTTTTTGGTACAAATTTAAGCAACTTCGTAACATCGACACTTTCGACGAACTTTCAACAGAAAATTCAACTAGCCAATAACTAATTTGTGCGACCTGAAGTCGTGCAATAATGGACAGATGGTGCGAACCGCTTGTCCACTTGATTGTCCGGATGCATGCTCACTTGAAGTGACCCTGACACTTGGTCGAATTACAAAAATTGATGCCGCGCCGGTTGATGAGCTATCGAACCCACTAACTGACGGTTGGATTTGCAAAAAAGTTAAGCACCACGCCGATCGCGTTTATTCGCCAGAAAGAATTTTGACACCACTGATTCGGGTTGGCAAAAAAGGTGCTGGAGAGTTTCGCCAAGCAACATGGGACGAGGCTCTTGATCTAGTCGCGGCAAAAATTAGCGATGCAATTCGCGATTACGGCGTTGAATCGGTGTTGCCATATTTGTATAACTCATCATCGTCAAAACTTGAAGCAAAATATTTAACACCCCATTTGTTTGCACGACTTGGTGCACCAGAAATTCTGCGCACTATTTGTGCGGCGACTTATGGCGCAGCTTGGGATCAAGTCTTTGGCGAGATGCTGAGTATCGACACGCTTGATGTCGTTGAAGCCAAACTTGTTGTTGTGTGGGGGGCAAACCCAGCTGTTAGCGGCACACATCTATTGCCACTGCTGGCTAAAGTTCAAAAAGCCGGGGGAAAACTAGTCGTTATTGATCCTCGCGTGACAGGCACTGCATCTCGTGCTGATTTGCACCTCGCGATACAGCCTGGTACTGATGTTGTTTTGGCATACGCGCTAGCAAATGAACTCGTTCGAACTAGCAGTGTTAATCGCAAATTTTTAGATGCGCACACAACTGGCAGCGAAGAGTTTTTAGAAGCGGCAAGTAAATATTCGCTCGAAGATGCGAGTCGTATTTGCGGTGTGTCGCTTGATCTAATTCGAGAACTTGCGGAGTTGATCGCAAATACGAAGCCTGCAGTTTTGCGGATGGGTTATGGCCCCGAGCGCAACCGCAACGGCGGTAGCGGTGTATTGGCTGTGTTGAGTTTGTGGGTCGTGGCTGGAAACTTCGGAACGCCTGGTTCAGGTGTGTTGGCGTCGACAAGTGATGGGTTTTCTGTAAATGTGGAAGCGACTTGGCCAGAAAACATTGAGCGACCAGTTCGTCGCGAACTCAACATGAATCACGTCGCACGTGTGCTGCGCGGTGATGTCGGTGCGTGGCCAGCGCCGGCGAAAGTTTTAGTGATTCAGGGTGCTAACCCAGCAGTCACAGCCGTTGATCAAGTTGGGATGCTCGCCGGTTTGGCGCGTGAAGATATTTTCACTGTGTTACACGAACAAGTGATGACGGACACGGCGATGTATGCGGATGTTGTGTTACCAGCGACTACACATTTTGAAGTGCACGATGTCGTTGGTTCGTATGGTTCGTATTCGGCGCAGGTGATTGAGCCTGTTATTGATCGAGTCGGTGAGTCGCGAACAAATAATGAATTCGCGGCGGCGCTAGCACTTCGACTTGGTTTTAGCGTCGATGAATTCAATGCTGATCCTAAAATCATTGCCGATCGTGTTGCGATGCAAAAAAATCTGCCAGTGCAATTTCGCAAACCTGGAACAACAGTTCAGTTTCACGACACTTGGCCAAGTTTTGATGGCAAGCGCGCGCAATTGTTTACTGCTCAAAGTGAGTTGCCGTTGCCGAAATTTATTGAAAGCGATTCAGCAAAAAGTTATTCGCTGTTTCTGCTCAGCCCGGCTACTTCGCATACGATCAATTCGATGTTCGCCGATACTGATCCACCGCGAGTAGCGATTTATATGAATCAGCAAGATGTGATTGCTCGCAAACTTAGCGATTCAACACGAGTTAAAGTTTTTAACGACAAGGCAACACTTGAAATTGATTTGGTGGTTGATCAAACGATGCGACCAGGTGTGTGTTCAATCCCTAAAGGTTTATGGTTGCGCGCCACAGGGCAAGGCGTGACGGCAAATGCTTTCGCGCCCGATGAACTCAATGACCTTGTTGGGGGCGCGTGTTTTAATGATGCACGAGTCGAGGTGACGTCAGTTTGAAGCAAGCCAAAAAACAAGTCAAGAAACAAATTTCAGTTGTAATCGCACTTTTGCTTATCGTTAGTTGTGCATCGCTGACGGGCGATAACGGTTCAGGGGTGATGTCTGGAGTCGGTCGAATTCCTGGATATGACTTCGGTACGGCAATCACACTTCCTGAAGGTTTCGACTTTGAGTTGCCAAGTATCGAGGGTGGACTAATCGGAACAAGAGCCGGTGGCAATCGGTTGTTGATGATCGGTGATTCGATAATGGCTGCAACTGCAAAGCGATACGGCAATGAAATGTGCAATGCACTCGTGCCGCTTGGTTGGCAAGTTGCAGTTGAAGCCGAAGCGAGTCGATTTGCCGAGTTCGGTGTGCGAGTTTTAGATAAGCGAATGAACGCTGAATCTGGTTGGGATGCTGCGGTCGTGTTTCTTGGCTCAAACTATGAAGGAATCAAAGAATCTTATGCCAAACAGATGAAAAAGATACTCGAAAAATTAAGTCCGCGGCCAGTGTTATTGGTGACTACATCACTTTTCAGAAACACACAACGCGAAGTCAATGATGTGATTTACGATCTTGCAAAAGAAAATAAGAATGTTTCAATTCTTGACTGGGCGACGATTTCGAGAGCAAATGGGGTTCTGAGCCCCGATGGAATTCACTTATCGAATAATGGTCGAAGCATTTTTGCCGTTGCTGTTGCTCGTGCGCTGGACATTGCTCCGTTTCGTGAAGGTGAGTGTCTTGACTCGAAATTTAGAGATGACTCGGCAGCCGGCAAAGGCGTGATGCCATCGACTGTTGATGTAGGCGATGGCACATCTACTCAAACAACGATCGCTGGTGTTCAGGGTGCGCCGACAGTACCGACTCAAACTACGACGCCATAATTTCAAAAGCCAAGTTATATGATTTGACCCTTACACAGTGTTAGGAGTCGTCAAAATGAAAATCGGAATCTTCGGCGGAACAGTTAATTCAGGAACAATCGACGATGTCGTTAGTGAGGCGAAGCAAGCCGAACGTGATGGCTTTGCGAGTTACTGGGCACCAAACATTTTTGGGCATGATGCATTGACCGCACTAGCAATTGTTGGTCGCGAAGTACCCCGAATCGAAATCGGCACGAGTGTCGTGCCGACTTACCCGCGTCATCCGATGGCAATAGCCCAACAAAGTCACACAGTTAATGCAGCGTCTAAAGGCCGACTCTGTCTGGGTATTGGACTAAGTCACAAGGTTGTCGTTGAAGGAATGTTGGGTTTGTCTTACGACAAGCCAGTTCGACATCTTCGGGAATATCTATCGATACTCATGCCGTTGGCGCGATGTGAGGCGGCGAAATTCGCTGGTGAAACGCTGACGACACGCGGTTCGCTGTCTGGTGTTGGCTCGTCGCCATTTTCGGTTGTGGTTGCTGCACTTGGGCCCCAGTTGTTGCGGGTGACAGGCGCACTTGCTGATGGAACTTACACATGGTGCACGGGTCCAAATACTTTGAAGACGTTGACTGTGCCAACAATTAACGAAGCCGCAAAAATTGCTGGTCGAAAAGCCCCGAGAGTTATTGCGGCGCTACCAGTGTGTGTAACAAATGATGTCGCTAAGGCAAAAGAGTTTGCGGCGAAGGCATTTGTTATTTATGGCCAACTACCGAGTTACCGAGCAATGCTTGATCACGAAGGTGCTGCCGGACCTGAAGACATTGTTATTGCGGGCACTGCCGAACAGGTTAAGCAGCGCATTGCAGATCTTGGTGGTGTTGGTGTAACAGATTTTGCAGCGGTTGAATTTAGTAGTGACCCTGACGAAGTCGCCGCAACTCGCAGTGCGTTAAAGTCGCTTCTTTAATTTTTTAACAGGTTTTAATTTTTTCGTTTTCGTTTTCGTTTCAGTAGCTTTTAGTTTTGCCCGTGCGGCGGCGCGGGCTTTGGCTTGAGCGGCAGTAACTTTCGCGTGATGCGCTCGGCACAAAACTTCTAATCCACCGAAACCGTTTTTGTCTGGGTTCAAATGGTGATGACAACCAGGCCCATACCCACCACCGTTGCGTGCTGAGATGTGATTCACTTCGCAATCGCGACGGTCGGCTGTGCAACCTAGTTCTTGGCAGTGATACTTTGCTCGACGCTTGGCGGCTGACCTAGCGAATCTCCAGATGTGATTTCGTTGCCACTCGCGTGCACATTTGTTAGAGCACCAAGTTCGACGACGAGTTAATTCAATTAACTGATTGCACAACTGACATCTGCCAAGTTCGCCGTCCCAACTGCCGAGTGGGCACGAGATTCGTTCTTCGACAAGTGTCACTATCGACGAATTTGAACTGTCGTGCCGTTTGCTGTGGCGTTAACAATTTCGAAAAAATCGTTACCTTTGTCATCAACAACAATGAATGCAGGAAAATCTTTTACTTCAATCTTCCACACGGCTTCCATGCCGAGTTCTTCGTATTCGAGCACTTCAACTTTGGTAATGCAGTCTTGCGCGAGTCGCGCTGCCGGGCCACCAATTGATCCGAGATAAAAGCCACCGTGTGTTTTGCAGGCTTGAGTAACTTGTTTTGACCGATTGCCTTTGGCGAGCATGAT
>CAMCUE010000069.1 GCA_945878705.1 Ferrithrix thermotolerans DSM 19514
GACAAAGTTCTCGCGCCTCGACTGACTATCTATCCAGAGTTTGCAACAGCCCCGACAAAGTGGCTCGACGAATCGTTGTACTTCAAAGTTCTCGATCGCAGCGACGCCGAAGGTCTGGGTCGCGATGACCCGGGTCAGGTTTGGCCAGAAAAAGTTACGGCTGCTGACGTCGTGCAAGATGGTGCCGAAGTTATTTTGATCGGCCACCGCTCAACGCAGTGGTATTCGGGCGCGAATAATCTTCCACCGGTTTTGATAAGTGCGCGCAATGACGGTAACAAAATTAAATCTGGTCCAGTCGCCGAAGTTTTGCGCGGTGTTGAACTCGGACAACAAATCAATCAAAACGAAATCGTCACGCTGTTTGGCGCACGTGGGCCCGAAGTTAACGCGGTTGCTACACTCGCGGATCAATTACGCAAAGAAGTTGTCGGTGATGTTGTGACCTGGGTGCACAACAGAAATATCAACTACACAAATGTCTGCACATTTAAATGCAAATTTTGTGGATTCTCAAAAGGTCCGCTGAGCTTAAACTTGCGTGGCACGCCATATCTATTGACGCTCGATGATATTGCTTTGCGAGCGAGTGAAGCATGGGATAAAGGCGCCACTGAAGTAACTCTGCAGGGTGGCATTCATCCCGATTTTGATGGTGACTATTACATAGATGTCGCGCGCGCAGTTAAAGATGCTGTGCCAGAGATGCATATTCACGGATTCACTGCACTCGAAGTCACCGAGGGCGCACGTCGGCTCGGCGAACCTTTGCGAGAATATATCTTGCGACTCAAAGATGCTGGTTTAGCTTCACTGCCGGGCACGGCAGCCGAAATATTGGACGATGATATTCGTGCGATCATCTGCTCAGACAAAATCAACACTGAAGAATGGCTTGAGTGTCACCGCGTGGCGCACAACGCTGGTCTACGTTCAAACATCACGATTATGTTCGGCTCGGTAGAACACCCACTTAGCTGGGCCAAACACATCGTGCGAACACGAGACTTGCAAAAAGAAACTGGTGGGTTTACCGAGTTTGTTGGTCTGCCGTTCGTGCACATGGCTTCGCCGATTTATTTGCAACACAAGTCACGTCGTGGACCGACTTTTAGGGAAACTGTTTTGATGCACGCAATTGCACGCATCGCCTATCACGGGCTGATCGACAACATCCAGGTGTCATGGACAAAGATCGGTCACGCTGGAGCGACGCAGTTATTGCAAGCAGGCTGCAACGATCTGGGCGGAACTTTGATGAACGAAAATATTTCTCGCGCCGCGGGTGCGAGTCACGGCCAAGAAATGACCGAGCAATCTTTCAGAGAAATCGTTCAGCCACTAGGTCGAACTTTGCGCCAACGCTCTACTCTTTACGATAAGAATGCAGAGTTCGCGTCGCACTAACCACTGATTTACCGGCTTGATACCGCGCGAGTTTGTTCAATATCAAGTTTGAGTTGCATTTTTAGGGCATCAATGTTTTCGAATTTTCGTTCGCCACGCAAGAAATGCGTGAATGTGAGTTTGACTTTCTCGCCATAAAGATTTTCAGAAAAATCAAGTAAGTGCGCTTCGAGCATTGAGTGATCGGCGTGTTCGTAAAAAGTTGGCCGTCGTCCTAAATTAATCGCGCAATTATTTATAGTTCCATCTTGGCGAACAAATACGCCCGCATAAACACCGTCTGCCGGTATGCAGATTTGATTCGGCACTTCAATGTTGGCTGTCGGGAAACCAATTGTTCTGCCGCGTTCGTCGCCGTGCACGACTACGCCTCTGACTTCAAAATGGTGGCCCAGCAATTGTGTGGCTAGTTCAACCTGGCCGCCAGCCAAGGCACGCCGGATTGCAGTGCTGCTGACAGGTTCGTCCACCCCATCACCACGGCTAATCAACTCAATTGGCGTGACATCAAAGTCAAATTTTGGACCAAGTTCGCGCAACAGTGCAACATTGCCGCCACGCTTGTAGCCAAAGTGAAAATCTTCGCCGATGATTACACGCTTGGCTGATAATCCATCGACGAGAACTCGCTTAACGAAATCACTTGGTGCCTCGTGACTTGAATCTTCGTCAAATTTGACAATACATGTGGCGTCAAGACCCGTTGATGCGAGCAACTCAAGTTTTTGATCAATGTCAGTCAACAAAAGTGGTGCAGATTCAGGTCGCACAATGCTTGCTGGATGGCGATCAAAAGTAACGACGACACTGCGAGCATCAAGTACTTCGGCTTGCTGACGAACTTGTTCAATTACTGCTTGATGCCCCCGGTGCACACCGTCGTATGCGCCAATCGTTACAACACTTCGACGCTTTTTTGACTCGCCACCAAAACCAAAACTTGAGTCATTAATAATGATCATTGATTTCACGATACTGCGTTGGCCATTACGACGCTTGGCTTAGCTCGCCCAGTGGCGCTCGCCTCGTAAATCGCCAGTACAGCATTATTTTCTTCGACCAAAACCCACGGCGCTGGTGAATCAAACATTTCTAATTCGCGGCCATTTTTGATCATCGCCTTCATCTCGTCTGTAGCGATGACCCGGCTCATCGTTCGCACCGCCGTAATCGGTTCGTGTACGACAACTTCTTCTAGTGGCGAAGCCTCGCTTTGCAAAAAAGTGCCAACGGCCGTTCGTCGCAGATTTCGCAGATGTGCTGAGCCACCGAGCGCTCGACCCAGGTCGTCTGCAAGTGACCTTATATATGTGCCAGAAGAACACCGGACTTCTACGCGCACGACTCCAGACTCAGTAATTTCAATTACTTTGAATTCGTGGATCACTAGATTGCGCTCGCTGCGCTCAACTTCGATTCCTTGTCGGGCCAACTCATGCAATCTCACACCACCAACTTTTAACGCCGAGACCATTGGCGGAACTTGCTTTATTTCGCCAACAAAATTCGCCGCAACCACGCGTTGAATTTCTTCGATTGTCACACTTGACATGTCGTGCGTTGCAGTAACAGTTCCAGACGAATCAAGAGTTGAAGTTGAAGAACCTAGGACAATCTCGCCTGTGTAAGTTTTATCAAGCCCAGATAAAAAAATTAAAAGCCGAGTTACATATCCGACACCAACCAACAACACACCCGTCGCATCAGGGTCAAGTGTGCCTGCATGACCAATGCGTCGCTCGCCTAGTTGTTTGCGCAAAACATTGATCACATCGTGACTCGTCATGCCTGCGGGTTTATCGACTATCACTAACCCGTGTAGAGTTGGTGGTCTACGCCGAGCCACAAAAATTAACTCTCAGATTTCTTGTCACCAAAAAGTTCTTTGCGTCGAATTTCGTCTTGCCGCAAAACTTCGTCAATACGTTGTGCCGCACGAATTGCATCATCCGGGCGAAACTGCAGAATTGGTGTGCGTCGCGCACGAACCTGATCTGCTATCACGCTTTGTAATCGCTTGCGGTGGTCGTTTAATGCCTCAAGAATCTGTTCATCGCCATCTTCGCCGTGTATCGAATCATAAAAAACGATGCCACGATTCATTTCCGAGTCAACATCAACAGATGTAATCGTCAAAAACCCAAGGCGGTCATCATCGATTTTGGTAAGTTCATCAGCGATCACCTCGCGCAAGGTCTCGCTCAACCGAGCAGTTCTTGCAAAACGACGGCGAGTATCCGTTCGCGCCACTTTCGGGCGTCTTCGTTGATTTGCCATACGCCGTTTAGGATACGGAGGCAATGAACTCAACGGCAGACTCTTCACAAACAGGGCGTGGAGGCTCAATCCCCGCCTATAGGTACAACGCTTCGCTAGCCGCTGCAATTGAGGCGAAGTGGCAAGACCGCTGGGACGCCGACAAAACTTTTGAGGCGCCGAATACGGCCGGCCCACTCGCAGATAAAGCAGCCGTTGCTGATCGCGAGAAATTATTTATTCTCGACATGTTTCCATATCCATCTGGTGCAGGTCTTCATGTTGGGCACCCGCTTGGTTACATCGCGACTGATGTTTTCGGTCGCTTTAAGAGAATGACCGGCAAAAATGTTTTGCATTCAATCGGCTACGACTCATTTGGTTTGCCGGCAGAACAACACGCAATCGTCACAGGCATTCATCCGCGGATTAATACTGAGTCGAATATTGCCAACATGCGCAGACAACTTCGGCGACTTGGTTTAGCGCATGACCAGCGTCGCAGCATCAGCACAACAGATGAAAGTTACTACCGCTGGACACAATGGATATTTTTGCAAATTTTTAATTCGTGGTATGACGACAAACTTAAAAAAGCGCGCAACATCTCCGAACTTGAAAAAGAGTTTGCTTCGGGCAAGCGCAAACCGAGTGGCACGCACGCTGACACCCAGACGACTAAAGACTGGAACTCGTTTTCAAAACTAGAACAACGAAAGATTATTGATGACTACCGACTCGTGTACTTAGCCAATGCACCCGTCAACTGGTGCCCGGGTCTAGGCACAATTTTGGCGAATGAAGAAGTCACCGCTGAAGGCCGTAGCGACATCGGCAACTATCCAGTGTTCAAACGCAACATGCGTCAATGGACAATGCGAATCACTGCATACGCCGACAGATTATTAGACGACCTTGATCGACTTGATTGGCCAGAGTCGATAAAACTGATGCAACGCAATTGGATCGGTCGCAGCACAGGCGCTCGGGTGCGATTTGCTTCAAGTGCCGGTGAGATCGAAGTTTTCACTACTCGACCTGACACATTATTCGGTGCAACATTTATGGTTTTGTCACCAGAACACCCACTTGTTGATGCATTGACTACCTCTGCGCAGCGCAAAGCAATTGAAAAATATCGTGAGACAGCACGCAAACTCAACGACAACGAACGCCAAAATGATGATCGCAAAAAAACCGGCGTTGACACTGGAGCAACTGCAATGAACCCAGTTACGGGCGAACAAATACCTGTGTGGATCGCAGATTATGTTTTGATGGGTTACGGCACTGGCGCAATTATGGCGGTGCCATCTGGTGATGAACGCGACTTTGAATTTGCGCGCGCTTACAATCTGCCGATCACTGCGATCCAAATGCCACCCAGCGAGTGGTTTGCAGGTCACAATATTGCGCCAACTATTGATTGCTCGACTTGGCCAGAAGCTTTCGTTGGCGAGGGTACTTACATCAACTCTTCAAACAAAAATATCTCAATTGATGGTCAGCGTTCAATGAGCGAAACAATCGCAACGGTTAACTCGTGGCTTGAGAAAAATAATTTCGGCGAGTCGGCGATCACATACAAACTTCGTAATTGGCTATTTTCGCGTCAGCGATATTGGGGTGAGCCGTTTCCAATTGTTTACGACGAATACGACATGCCTTGTTCTGTGCCAGATAATTTGTTGCCCGTTAAATTGCCAGAACTGATGGACTTCAAACCACAGGCGCTTGATCCGAATGATCAATTGACCGATCCTCTGCCACCGTTGGCTCGCGTTACTGACTGGCTGAATGTAACTCTCGATCTTGGCGATGGACCAAAAACTTATCGACGTGAAGTAAATGTGATGCCACAATGGGCCGGTTCTTGTTGGTATGAGTTGCGTTATCTTGACCCAACCAACACTGAGCGATTCGTTGACGCCGAAGTCGAGCGTTACTGGATGGGACCAAAAAACGCTGAACACACTGGCGGAGTTGACCTTTATGTCGGCGGTGTTGAGCACGCTGTATTGCATTTGCTATATTCGCGTTTCTGGCACAAAGTTCTATTTGATCTCGGTCACGTTTCAAGCGAAGAACCGTTTCACAAACTTTTCAATCAGGGATACATTCAGGCTTACGCGTATCGCGATGGTCGTGGACAAACGGTGCCTGCTGGCGAAGTTGTTGAAAACAACGGCGAATATTCTTTTGAAGGCGAAAGCGTTTTGCGCGAATACGGCAAAATGGGCAAGAGCCTCAAAAACATTGTTACCCCAGACGAAATGTATGACGAATTTGGAGCCGACACATTTCGGCTCTATGAAATGAGCACCGGCCCCCTAGATGCGAGTCGCCCGTGGAACACTCGCGACGTAGTTGGCATGCAGCGCTTCTTGCAACGCACTTGGCGCAACTTGGTTGACGAAGAAACTAATTCACTGCATGTTTCAGATGAACCTGCGCCACTTGAACTGCGTCGTGCACTACATCGGTGTATTCATGGCGTGCACCAAGACATGGAGAACCTGCGTTTCAATACTGCGATTTCAAAACTAATTGAACTCAATAATGCATTGACCGTTCATGTAAACGCAAACGGTTCAACCCCGCGCGAAATCGCAGTGCCGCTTACGCAGATGTTGTCGCCTCTTTGCCCACACATTGCAGAAGAACTTTGGCAACGGCTTAATGTCTCTACTGCGATTACTTACACACCGTTTCCCGTTGCTGA
>CAMCUE010000070.1 GCA_945878705.1 Ferrithrix thermotolerans DSM 19514
CAAATACAACCAATTGTTGATGCTCTCGTGGCAAGCGACATCCCGGTTCGCACAACTCGCCCCGCTCCAGAACTCACTTCGGCAATTAGCGATGCGGCCCAGTGCACGAACCGAAATAGTTTGGCAACTTGGGCAACGGATGTTTTCACTGAATCTTCTTCGGAGATTCAGCGCTGGGTTGCCGAACAATTGCAACTGTTTCTAAAACTTGAACATCCTGGATCGATTGATGGTCGAACATTTGCTTCGTGGATGCGAACCAATCCGTCAGATCAATTGAAATCTAACGGAGTAGAAGTTCTTACATTTCACACGGCCAAAGGTCGCGAGTGGGATTGTGTTGTTGTTGCTGGCGCCGAAACAGGCCTACTGCCCCACGCGTCAGCAATTACCCAAGATCAACGAGATGAAGAAATTCGTTTGACATATGTCGCGTTGACCCGTGCATCGCAACAACTTTTTATAACTTGGAGTGAAACCCGCAAAGGCCGAATCACTGGTCATAGCGAATTGATTTCTGAGATCGCAGAGGCATCGCTTTTACAAAATGAAATAAAAGCATTCAAACAAAATCAAACCGCAATTAAACATCCTCGTATAAAAGCGATATCACTTAAGGATCAACTAATTGACTGGCGCAGTCGTCGCGCACGAGTAATTAGGCAACCACCAAATGCAGTGTTAGATGATCAAGAATTATCGTTAATTGCAAAGCAGAAGCCCAAGAGCATCGAAGATCTCGGCAAGATCGTCGGACAAATTACGGCAAGACAAATCGGCCCCGATCTGCTTTCGCTAATCAACAAGGCTGATGCATCTGTCTAGATAGATAGATAGCTAGCTAGTTAGCTAACTGTTCTGTTGCGCCTGACGAATTTCTACTAAACGCGAAAAAACTTCTGGGCGCATTGACACAAAAAGCCCTTTAGCTTCTGCACACAGTGTCTCGCCGTGATGCAAAGTCCCAGCAACGCTGATCTTGCGACCGTCAATCGACACAACTCGACCTCGGAAGATGACAGGTTGTTTGAGAGGTGTTGGTGCACGATAGTCAACCGTCAAATTCACTGTCATCCCTGGGTTGCCGCTAAGAGATTGAGCCATACCCAGCACTTCGTCAAAATATGCGGCGATGAAGCCTCCATGAACACAGCCTGGTGGCCCTTCATACGCAGCCGGAAACGTCGCGTGACCGACCACAGTCGACTCGGTACCTCCGTCACCATCAATCTCCATGAGCATCGGCACCGAAAGCGGATTAATCCCACCAATGATTGGACTGCGATCTAAAAAACTATTCAACGGCGCCAACGAACCTTCAGATGGGCCCTCATAGTCATGACTATGCGAACGAGATTTAAGCAACGCAACTGCTTGATTGATAATCGCCTGTGTGCGCTCAAGTTCTTCAACTGGGGCTGAAGTTGCTATCAACTGATCAATCACCGTTCGCACCTCTTGTGCAATTTCGATTCGCCGCTTATCGTTTTCTGATCGTTCTTCCGTGCGTATATGAAAACCCTTAAATGGATTTGGCAGATTCGCAGGATCAGGAGTTGACATATTTTTTGCTATCAGATCTATTTCTTGCTATTTCTTTTCGACCGTGATCATCACTGGCACATGGTCACTCGGCTTTTCACCTTTACGAGCGTTGCGGTCAATCTCTGAAGACTTAACACGTTTGGCTAAAGATTTCGTCGCCAACAAAAAGTCAATCCTCATACCTTCGCCTTTATGAAAACTACCGTTGCGATAATCCCACCAAGAGAAAACTTTGGGTTCCGGGTGCATGTCCCGATAAACATCTGTTAATCCCCATTCGCATAGCGAAGTAAACGCTTTGCGTTCTGGCGCACTGACATGAGTTGCGCCTTCAAATTTGGTGATATCCCAAACGTCATCATCTGTTGGTGCGATATTGAAGTCGCCTCCGATCACTAAATCTTCACTCGGGTTGGCGATTATTGTCGCATGTTGCTTCAACTTCTTCATCCACTCAAGTTTGTAGGTGTAGTGATCATTATCTAGAGCCCTGCCGTTTGGTACATAGACGCTGACAACTTTGACTCCGTCGCAGGTCGCCGAAATAATTCGCGCCTCGCTGTCTGGCTCAATCGTTGGCGCAAAGTTTGGTATTACATTTTCTAAACCAACGCGCGAAATAATCGCCACGCCATTCCACTGACCTTGACCAAAATGAGCAGACTCGTAGCCAAGTTCAGAAAACACTGCAGTTGGAAAAACTTCATTTTTCATTTTTGTTTCCTGCATGCACAACACATCGGGCTTATTTTCACTTACCCATTGGGTCACGCGCTCAAGGCGGGCTTTTAACGAATTGACGTTCCATGTGGCGATCAGCACGCCATCACCGTACTAAAAATCACGCGACTGTTACTTGTTCTGAGATTTTCTATTTTTAGCGTTTTTTGTGTGGCGCTTTCTTCTGGACTACTTTTGGCTTTTGGCGCCGACGCTTGGCTTTTTTGATTTGCGCGATTCGAGTTGTCGCCGTTCGGATCGGACCAACGGTTTTTTGCGTCGGTACACGGGCAACAGTTCGCTGAGTAGTTACTGGCTCTATGCCAGACACGGCAAGTTCAACACTTCGTCTTGACGGTGTGTATCCAACAATCACAAGATTCAGCGAAGCCCCGAGCTTGACATGTTCGCGAGCACTTCGCGGAACTGGGTTGGCCATCAGTCGCATTGGCAAATAACCCAGAACTTCGCCAACTTTCACATAAACACCATGAGATGCATAACTCTCAACAATGCCCTTAAGTTTTGAACCCACCGGATTTTTCTCAACAAAATTCAAAAATGCAGTGATCTCGTTTAGTTTTGGAGTCGGCTTTGCATTAGAAGTCGGCTTATTGCTTTGCGCGACTGGCTTTGGTGAGTTTGCTGAAACTCTTGCTGTTGGTGGTGGACTTTTCGGTACCGGCATCGGCCGCGACGGCGCACGAATAGCTTTCGCTCGTCGCAGAGTTGCAGCACTTTCTCGACCAGATTGTTTGCGCACCGGAAGTCGCTGAATGAATACCCAACCAACATTTGGCACCGGTTTGCCACCGATCAATCGACCTTCATCAAAAAGCCACTTATATTGGTCGTGAAATTCTTGATAACTGTCATTTGACAAAACACTTGCCTTGACTTTGTCTGCAATTGTCAACACAAATCCATCACCACGACCAACAGCACCCGCAGGGGGCGCAACGAGTTCATTGTTGTTAATTGCGGCATCAAATTCTGCTCGTTCTTTTCGATCAACCCGATGACCAAATGTTGCATCAACTACGACTGTTATTTTCGTGTCTGGAAACTCATTCATAAACGATAGCACTGCCTCGTTAAGTTGCTTCAGGCTTGGTTCTGTTCGACCTTCGGTCGCTAGATTCGAACCGTCAACTACAACATGAGTGAACGGTTTAACCACACACCCATTCAACCACGCTCAGCACGCCAGTAATACAAAGTATTCTGGCATCAATGTTCATGCGTGTAATGGTTTGCTAGCACGTCTCCACCAAAATCGTTTTCTAAATCGCGCCACACCGTATGGATGTGATTTGTTCCTCGTTGAGTATTGTCATATTCAACAAACAATCTTGTGCCTTGTACTCGGTAATAGTGAGGTTCACTTTTTTCTATTCCACCGGCCCAGAGAAAAGAAAGTTCTTGAATCTTGTCATCACTAAGTTTTGCCCACTCACGGTCGGCAACATCATCTGAAATTCGATTGATATAAACCTTCAACAATTCTTTTAGATCGCCACGTTGCGAAATACTCAAATGGCTGGCCGATAAACCCTTCGGAACCCGCGAAAACGAAAGACTACGAAGATCTTCAGCCGTAATTGATAATTCGGCATCCGCACGCATCTGAATCGTTTGCATCGCATCACCTAAGGCCCCATCAAACTGTTTTCGCCATATATCCGACATTGGAAGTGCGGTGTCTCCTTCGGTCAATGCACTTCGATTCGCACCAACAATGTCGGTGGGTGGAACCTTGTTTACCACTGCGGTAAGACGCTGTTCGAGTGTTAGCGAATGTATGAATTCTCTTGCCAAGTCCTCTGCTGCCGCCAACGGCCTCAACAAATGGGGTCCAAGTAATCGCGAATTCGCTGGGTCGGCGCCAAGAAAGCATGGAGTGGTTGAAATTATTTCGCCAGCACTCAATGTGAAGTTCAGTGACACATGATGTCCACCAAATCGCCACGACCAAATGCCATCATCAACAGGCTTTCCAAAGAAAGAGATCCAATACAACAGCGGATCTCTTCCTCGCTCTCGTTCAAATTCGGCGATGAACCCCTCTAGTCGGTCAAGAATATTTTCTAAACCCATGATCGTCGAGACTGTTACATACCCACCCTCTGACAACGCCGTGGCCAATAACTTGTGAACCATTCGATGCTGACTTGATGCCATCTCAGCGAGAGGCAACCCACCATGATTAGTCGGTGTATAAAACCATTTTTTGCGCTCATTCAAATCAGCGAAGTCAAACAATCCTCGAGTTCGCTGCGCGTCATCAAAACTATTAAATAGTTCTTGGGCCGCATTAATCATGCTTCTTGACATTGTTAATCCTTTAGTTGCCCGGTTGATGTAATCCAAAAATAACTTCTGGGTCCCGTGAATCCCATGTGTTCAAAAACTGCGACTTTGAACCCACCCGCCGTGTTCGTTCTAAAAGATTTTTCGCAACAGCGAGTTGTGAAAATTGCCAAGCATCAAGTGCATCATCCAGCGCCTCGTGTTTTTCTAGTGCCTCGGCAAGAGCCCAGCCGTCGGCTGCGGCCTTGGCTGTACCAGCAGCGGCATGAGGGCGCGCGACAATCCCCGCATCGCCAATTAAACATATTCGCCCAAAAGCCATCTGATCGATGTCGACATCGTAAATAACCTGAACAAAAGGTTCGATTGTGGCAACCACAAGATCGCTAAGTAACTTAGGCAGACAATTAAGCGCCATTGACTTCACATGCTCAACATTCTGCTCACTGACGAATCCTGGCGGAATTGAAACTTCTCGTAGCAAACCATTTTTGTCGGTCATCAGAAAATTAAATTCTTTACCACTTGGATAGTTGCAATACCAGACAAAATTAATTAGTCGATCACCAGGCGTAACGCGACCTTCGTGATCAGGAATCGGATAAACCAAAATGTGAGAACCTGGATACACAAAATAAGTAATTGCGTCGCCTAAGCGTTCAATTAACTCACTAGATAATTTTGACTCTGGAACCATCCCTCGCCAGGCAACATAACCCGCATATGCCGACTTGCTTGTCGGCACCAACCTGTCACGCAACAATGAACCGATACCGTCGGCGCCGACCAGAAGATCAGCGGTTATCGACTGACCATTCTTTAACGAAATCGAGACGTTTTCAGAAGACTGTGAAAAATCAACTACCTCAGAATCCAAGTGATATTCGGTTGTCCCAAAGTGATCAAGCGTTGACGCATATACGGTATTCCAAGAACTGAAGCGGTATTGATGTTTGGCATCGTAAACCAATTTGCTTTCTTTATCTAGATAACGAATGTGTTCAGTCTTGACCGATATTTTGTCTATATCTATTGCAGCACGAGTTTGTAGGTAGCGATAACTCGCTGGCAGAAAACCGATACCAGCTCCGCGTTGCTCAAGGCGAATTGCAGATCGCTCGTATACCGATACTTGATGTCCCGCATCACGCAACAAGCAAGCGGCCGTTAAACCACCGATCGATCCACCGACGATTGAAACCTTCATTGGCCTAATACGAACCTTTAAACAATAGAAACTTTCGTGAATATTTAGTTTGAGCCGTCACGTCGGTGAGTCTACTCATCACAAAATCGCTGATTTTTGCAAACTTAAAATTTATGAACTAATCTTTAAAAATCTTCAACGACTCAAAGGAGAACATTTATATGGCAATCAAACTCGCTAAGTTTCGCGACGTAGCAAACGGCTTACAAGCCGGTCAGTTTGCAGTCGGAGACCGAACCACTGTCAACTCAATCGCTGACATCGACCCAAAATACAAAATGTTGATGGACAAACCATTCGCTTGCGTAATGGCAGTAATGGGTTCTGACGGTCGGCCAAATCTAACGCCAATGTGGTTTGACTACGAAGGCGACAAAGTTTTAGTAAATGTTGCTTCACAACGCACGAAGACAAAATGGATTCGCAAAACACCCAAGATCACCATCGTCATTGTCAACCCAGCCAACATGTACCACTGGATGAGCATGAAGGTAACTGTTGAGCGTGAAGTTTTAGAAGACGATGCCAAAGAAGGCGCGTGGGTGACTTCACAGTTGAATCGAATTTGGAAGAAGTACGT
>CAMCUE010000071.1 GCA_945878705.1 Ferrithrix thermotolerans DSM 19514
CACATCATCGGCCTGTTGGTCGCAAAATTGTTGAAGGTGACAGTGTGGTGATTGATGTTGGAGGTTTGGTTGACGGCTACCACTCAGATATGACCAGAACATATTTGATCGGTGAGGTTGACCCAGTGCTAAGTGAAATGCACGAAGTAGTCAGAGCATCACAGATGCTCGGTTTAAGTTTTGTCCGAGCCGGCGTTTTAGCCCAAGATCTAGATCAAAAATGTCGCGATTTCATTGCCGCTGCTGGTTTCGGTGGCGAATTCAGTCACAGCACTGGACATGGCGTCGGGTTACAGATTCACGAGATGCCGTGGGTGCGCAATGGATTTGCTGAGCCACTAGAAGTCGGCGAGGTGGTAACCGTTGAGCCTGGCGTCTATCGTGAAGGGCTCGGTGGTGTGCGAATTGAAGACCTGGTGGTCGTCACGCAAAGCGGCTGTCGAATACTTACTCATAGTAAAAAGGATCTTCAGTGCCTGCAATTACAACTAACGACCTAAAGAACGGCATCACTCTTCAGATTGACAACAATCTTTTTACTGTGATTGATTTTCAACATGTCAAGCCAGGCAAGGGTGGTGCGTTTGTTCGCACAAAATTACGAAACCTGAAAACGGGAAGCGTTCTTGAAAAAACATTCAACGCAGGTATTCGTGTCGAGCAGGCGATTCTTGACAAAAACGATATGCAGTTCCTCTACAAAGATGGCGATGATTTCGTGTTTATGGACACGGTGACTTTTGATCAGATGAATGTCAGCCCGAAAGCGTTAGGCGATGTCGCTGACTATCTAATTGAGAACGGCATCGCAATTATTGCGACTCATGACGGTGAAATTGTCAGTGTTGAAATAGCAGTTACGGTCGAACTAGAAATTGCAAATACCGAACCTGGGCTACAGGGTGACAGGGTTTCTGGTGCGCGCAAATCGGCAACCTTGCAGACAGGCAAAGTAATTCAAGTTCCATTGTTCGTAAATATTGGTGACAGAGTTAAAGTAGACACGCGTTCAGGCGAATATATAACGAGAGTCTGATGTCATCAACGCGTAAGTCAAAAGCGGGTGACGATCTGCGTAGCAACGCTCGAGAGCGCGCGGTGCATTTGTTGTACGAAGCCGAGTCACGCGATCTGCCAGTAGCAACGATTGTCTCGGCACAAATACTCGGCGTTGATGATTTGGTTGCTCTGCTTACATCGGGCGTTTCGTCTCGCCGAACTGAATTAGACGAAATAATCACTGAGCACTCGCACACCTGGACGATTCATCGAATGCCAGCAATTGACCGAAATATCTTGCGACTAGCGATTTACGAACTCATGGATCGTCCCGAGGTTCCCATCGCGGTTATTATAAATGAGGCAGTTGAACTTGCTAAACGATTTTCGACGGAAGAATCAGGACGCTATGTGAACGGTGTTTTGTCGGCGATCGCGAAGAAAGTGCGGGCGAAAGGCGTCTAATACGAATCAATTTTTAGAGAATCTGCGGGCTCGTCTTCAGCAAGCGACTATTTGGCAAGTTTTATCTGTTGCAATTGCCGTCGTGTTGTGGTTCTACTTTGTTGCGCTAAGTATTGAAATGCATCGCAGTATGGCGACGTCGGCGTATGACTTCGGTTTATATGACCAAGGAATTTGGTTGTTGTCAAGATTTCATAGCCCATTTGTGACTCTAATGGGTCGTAATTTATTTGGCGATCACACCAGTTTCATTCTGTTGTTACTCGTACCGCTTTACTGGCTAGTGCCGAGTTCGTCGCTTTTATTTGTTGTTCAAGCAACGGCAATTGCCGCCGGTGCGATACCGGTTTTCCTTTTTGCTCGTAAGCGCCTTGAGAGCGAAGCGTTGGCAACTGCATTTGTTGCGGTTTACTTAATGCACCCAGCGACAGTGTGGATCGCCTTTGAAAATTTTCATCCAGATGCATTTCTAGGAGTTCTAATCGGCTGCGCGCTCTATGGTGCGATTGAAGAAAAATGGTGGACTTATTTTCTTTCGGTTGTATTAGCGATGAGCGTCAAAGAAGATGTTTCGCTAGTTCTGATTCCATTGGGGTTTTGGATTGCTTATCGACGGCAGTTGATCATGGGATTTACAACAGTCTTCGTCTCATTTTGGTATTCAATAATTGCGATTTTTGGTATTCAACGAGGTATCAATGGGGTGCCATTTCGCAACGGTTGGCGAATTCCATTCGGCGGTATAAATGGAGTATTGACGACACTGTTTACAGATCCGATTGCAATGCTCCGATATCTAGTCAGCGATTCTCGACCGTATTATTTGCTTCAGCTTGTTGCGCCTGTTGCGATGTGCTTTCTTTTGTCTCCTGAGATTGCCGTAATCGCGGGGCTTGTGATGTTCGCAAATATTTTCAGTAACTTTTGGTATCAATACCACATTGAATATCACTATTCGTTTATTGTTGTGCCTGTACTTGTGTTCGGTACGGTTTTTGCTCTCGGTCGGCTGCGAAGGCGATTGCGTCGCGTTTTAGTCGCTGCTTGTTTGGTCTGCACAATAATCTCTTCATTCTTGTGGGCACCTCTTCCCGGAGCAAGAACGCATCTGTCCTATAACGGTTCAGACCATCCAATGGTGCTCGCTGCTCGCGTTGCGATGAAAAAAATTCCATCCGACGCCGTAGTCAGTGCCTATCATCCATTGACTGCACAGTTAGCCAGACGACAAAGGATTTATGCGTTTCCTGTTCCTTTCAAAAGAGTTCTATATGGTATGGATGCATTTGCGACTGGCGATATTTTGCCGTTCACAAGTGACATTGAGTTTGTAATCTTGCCATTAGTAATGGATGAAGGAACGCAAGAAATATGGCGTGAAGTTTCTGCCCAATTCGCAATCTCTTATGCCAACGAGTGGTGGATCGTCTACGAACGCAAGATTTGAGAAGTTTTAGAATATTTTTAAAACCAGAATCTAATATCAAGGATAGTGCTATATTTATCTCGACCGAAAAGTCAAGAAGCTATCAACCGTAAATTGAGTCCTGTGAGGCTCGAACGGAAGGACAAAGTTTTTGAATATCAACGCGAATGCAAACGCGTCACGTGAAGTGATGAGCTCGACCGATGTGCGTCGAGCAATTGTGCGAATTTCTCATGAAATAGTTGAACGCAATCATGGCGTTGAAGGACTAGCCATTGTTGGGTTGCAGCGTGGCGGAACTTGGATCGCCGAGGCGATCACCAGTCAAATTAATCTGATTGAAGTAACAGTCAAAGTTCCGTGCGGGGCCCTTGATGTGAGTTTGCATCGCGACGATATTGGGCTTCGGCCAGTTTCGCTCGGGGCAATTACAAAGATCCCATTTGACTTGACAGGAGCAACAGTCGTGCTCGTAGATGATGTTCTATTCACAGGACGAACGGTGCGCGCGGCGATGGAAGGTTTGAATAATTTCGGTCGCCCCAGAGCGGTACAACTTGCCGTTTTAATTGATCGCGGTCATCGAGAACTTCCAATTCGGCCCGATTTCGTCGGCAAAAATTTACCAACACAACAAGATGATGATGTCTCGGCAACTAGTGATGGCGTGTTTATCACCGCTAGAGGTGGTGACGCACGATGAAGCACCTGCGGAGTATCGACGAACTGGGTGTAGACGGTCTAGTTGCGCTTTTGCAACTTACCGATCACATGGCAGAAATTAATCAACGTCCGGTGCCCAAAGTTCCGGCGTTACGCGGGCGAACCGTTGCCAGTCTGTTTTTTGAAGACTCAACCCGCACGCGTTTGAGTTTTGAAACCGCGGCAAAACGGCTTTCAGCCGACACGATGACTTTTAATGTTTCAACTTCAAGTGTCAACAAAGGTGAATCGTTGCGCGACACGGTGGCCACAATCACCGACATGGGTGTCGATGCATTTGTCGTGCGACACAAGTCGGTGGGTATTCCGTGGCAGATCTCCCAGTGGACAAAGTCGTCAATTATTAATGCCGGCGACGGCGCCCATCAACACCCAACACAAGCCCTCGTAGATTGTTACACGATTCGTGAAGCAACCCATGAGTCACGGTTTGATGGGATGCAGATAACAATTGTTGGCGATATAAAACACTCGCGTGTTGCGCGCAGCAATATCCAGGCATTTTCTATGCTCGGAGCAAAAGTCACAGTCGTTGCTCCACCAACTTTGTTGCCGCCAGATTTGTCGCACTGGCCAGTGCAAATTAATCATCACCTTGACGAAGTTATTCCGACGAGTGATGTGTTGTATATGTTGCGGCTGCAAAGTGAGAGGATGTCTCAAGGCCATGTGCCAACCTTGCGCGAATATTCAGAACAATACGGTTTGACGCAAAAGCGTGTTGCGCGATTGAAAGATTCTGCGATTGTGATGCATCCAGGTCCAATGAATCGTGGAGTTGAAATGCAGATTGATCCATCTGATGTAAAAAATTCTTTGATTCATAGACAAGTTGCTAACGGAGTCTCGGTAAGAATGGCGGTTCTTTTTGAATTGCTTGGCAGTGGTTCGAGCCTCGGAGGCCAAGCGTGAGCAAATCAGTGGTGATCAAGGGTGGAACGATTGTAAATCGGGACAGTGAAATCAAAAGTGATGTCCGAATTGAAAATGGAGTAATCGTCGAAGTCGCAAAGAATCTCAAAGCAGATGTGCAACTTGATGCAAGTGGTTGCATTGTTACAAGTGGCTTTGTTGATTTGCACGCTCACCTTCGAGAGCCTGGCCGAGAAGAAGCAGAAACAATTGAAACGGGAAGTCGTGCAGGTGCGCTTGGTGGCTATACGGCATTGGTTGCGATGCCCAATACTGATCCGCCGCAAGATTCAATTGCAGTAATTGACTTCGTTCGTGAACAGGGAAAACGAGCAGGTCTTGTTGACGTTGTGCCGAGCGGTTGCATCACGCTCGGGCGTCAAGGTGAAACACTTGCACCGATGGCCGAGTTGGCACATGCCGGTGTAACGCTGTTTACCGATGATGGCGTTGGTGTGCAGAATGCTTCGCTGATGCGGCGAGCACTCGAATATGCCAAAGGTCTCGGCGTAACTCTCGCACAGCATTGCGAAGTGGCAGAACTGACAGAGGGTGCAGTAATGAACGAGTGCCAATGTTGTACAGATCTCGGCTTACCTGGGTGGCCGGCAATCGCCGAAGAGTTAATGGTGTTTCGCGATATTGAACTTGTGCGGATGACGGGCGCATCAATGCACTTCTTGCACCTTTCAACTGAACGCAGTGTTGAACTTGTACGTGCAGCAAAACGCGATGGTCTGCCAATTACGGCCGAAGTGACACCGCATCATTTATCTTTGACTCAAGAACTTTTAGGCACATATGATCCCGTATTTAAAGTGAATCCACCACTTCGTTCGGCACAAGATATTCGAGCGCTCAAAGCAGGTTTGCTTGACGGCACCATTGACGCAATAGCCACCGATCACGCTCCTCATCCGCGACGCGATAAAGAAATGTCGCTCGATATTGCGCCACCTGGAATGCTCGGGTTAGAGACTGCATTGGGAGTTGTTCTCGGAAACTCCGAACTTGAGATTAAAGACGTCGTCGCTCTTTTGAGTTGGAACCCTGCACGAATTGCAAGAATTGACGCCGAGCACGGTCGGCCAGTAGCGATTGGCGAGCCAGCAAATATTTGTATTTTTGACCCGGATTTGGCCTGGAGCGTTGATTTAGAAAGGCTTGCGAGCAAAAGCATTAATTCGCCCTATGTTGGTCGGACACTTCGTGGCAAAATACGACACACCCTATTTAAAGGAACACCAACAGTGATCGACGGTCAAGCTCAAAAATGACTCGCAACATAAAATCTGCTGCACTCATATTGCAAGACGGCTCAATATTTGAAGGCGAAGCAATTGGAGCTGGTTCGTCACAAGATACTGAGGCAACAATTTCACGCGGTGAAGTCGTGTTCCATACGGGTCTTTCGGGGTATCAAGAGATAATTACCGACCCGTCATATGCGGGGCAAATAATTACCTTCACGACACCGCATATCGGCAACTATGGCACCACGAAACTTGACAATGAGGCCTCAAAAGTTTTTGCGCGTGGAGTTATCGTTCGTGAGCTTGCTCGTCGGCGAAGTAATTGGCGAAGCGATGATTCACTTGACTCATTTCTCAAACAAAATGATTTGGCAGGTATCGCAGGAATAGATACCCGAAGGTTGACACGGTTGTTGCGCGATAGCGGTTCAATGCCTGGTGCATTTGTTACGGCGAGTCAAGACGAAT
>CAMCUE010000072.1 GCA_945878705.1 Ferrithrix thermotolerans DSM 19514
GCAGTTGAAACAGCGCGCTCAATGCTCGACTACGGCGGCAAAGGCGAACTCGAAGCGACGCTTACGTGTGCATTCGTCGCCGACATGGCCCACGATTTGGGCTCACGATTGATTGGTCGCGAGAAACTTTGGGGCGTTGATTCATCCACACTTAACGAGACACGCGACTTCGTACAAAAATATTTGGATCCAGAATTTTTGGCATCACTCGCCGTCAAACCAGGACCACGTCATCTTGAGAGCGACTATGAGATGGTGCAGGACACTTTCAGAAGTTTCGCCAACAAAGTGATCGCTCCACACGCTGAACATGTTCATCGCGAAAATCTTGATGTTCCCGAAGCAATTATCTCTGGTCTTGCAGAGATCGGTGCGTTTGGTTTGTCAATTCCAAGTGAATACGGCGGCTTCAGCGAAGGCGGTGACGGCGAATATATGGCAAGTTGCATCGCCACCGAAGAACTTTCACGCGCATCACTTGGCATTGGCGGTTCGCTGATAACTCGTCCAGAAATTCTCACTCGCGCGCTCGTCAAAGGCGGCACCGAAGCACAGAAACATGAGTGGTTGCCAAAACTTGCAACTGCAGAAGTAATGGTTGCAGTTGCTGTTACCGAACCTGACTACGGCAGTGATGTCGCATCTATTAAGACGACCGCAGTGGCTGCACAACAAGACGGCAAAGATGGATACTTAATCAATGGCGTAAAAACTTGGTGCACATTTGCGGCACGAGCAAATGTCTTAATGTTGCTCGCCCGAACCGATCCAGACCGCACAAAATCTCATAAAGGATTAAGTGTGCTGATTGTGCCCAAGCCTCGTGGAGATGCACACGGTTTTGTTTTCAATCAACCATCAGGTGGTCGAATGGAAGGTCGTCCAATTGACACGATCGGCTACCGCGGAATGCACTCTTACGAGATCGCACTCGAAAATTGGTGGGTGCCGGCAGATCATCTGATTGGCGAAACTGCCGGACTCGGCAAGGGTTTCTATTATCAGATGGAAGGATTCGAAAACGGTCGCCTACAAACTGCTGCACGCGCGGTTGGCGTGATGCAAGCCGCATACGAGGCCGCGGTTGAATATTCGCAGAACCGAAAAACTTTTGGCAGCAACATCGCCGAGTACCAATTGATCCAAGTCAAACTTGGACGAATGGCTGTCGTGATTCAGGGCGCTCGCCAATTCAGTTATGCAGTTGCCAAAATGATGGGCAAAGGTGAAGGCGCGATGGAAGCCAGCATGGTCAAGGCTTACGTTTGCAAAGCCGCCGAATGGGTGACGCGTGAAGCAATGCAGATACATGGCGGATACGGCTACGCCGAAGAATATTCGGTGAGCAGATTATTTGTTGATGCTCGAGTGCTCAGTATTTTTGAAGGCGCGGACGAAACTTTGTGTCTAAAAGTTATTGCTCGACGAATGGTTGAGACTGCAAAAGCTAGTTAAATAGCTAACTGGCGCAATTATTAGCTGACGAAATCAATTAAGTCGTGCAGACTTTTAATGCGTTCACAGTCTGCGCCATCATGAAACCCGTATGGGTCGAGCAAAATCGGTGACAAGCCAGCGTTACGCGCGCCGCCAACATCATTGATATACGAGTCACCGATATATGCAATTCGTTCGCGTGGCACATTCATCACACCAATTGCTTCGTCAAAAATTTCTGGTTCCGGCTTGGCCACCCCGACAACATGCGAATCAGTAACTATTAAAACTGGCACACCCGAACCCTCGCCTACTTGACAAACATTTTCGTTAGCCAAAGTTCGCTCAATTTGCCCGCTGGCGTTTGAAACAATGCCAATGCGAGTGCCGAGCAAATGCAGACGCCACAAGCCCGCAACTGATTCGTGCAGTGGAAACCGCCACAAAAACGCCGAGAAAACTTTTAGCAGTGCAACCGCAGCATCTGTGACTTTTTCTTCTGGCACGCCAGCCTCGCGCGCATATGCCTCACGATATGAACTCCACGAAATTCGTTCTATTGAGTCGGCGGCCTGCGATGCCGTCGCCGCGTCGATTGCTGCCATTCCTGCATAATGGCATCGCACAAGCACTGAAAGACTTGTTGCACCACCAAAAGGTTCAAGAATCATGCCAGTCGTCAGCGGATCAGGAACTACGAAAATTCCACCTGCATCAAATAGCAGCGCATCAAAACGCTTGGTCATAATCTTGGGCTCAAAAAATTTTTGCGATTAATTATTTGCTGCGCTTTAAACCAGCACGACCACCGCGCGAAATAAATTTCAACGCCATCTTGCGGCTCGCTTCATCAATCATTTCATCCCCGAACATAACTGCGCCTTTGCCTTCGCCTTCGGTCGCTGTTGTGTAGGCATCCAAAATTGCCCACGCTTTGTCAAATTGCTCTTGAGTCGGAGAAAACACTTCATTCAAAATTGAAACCTGGTCTGGGTGTAATGCCCATTTGCCGTCGTATCCGAGAGTTCGAGTGCGTTGGCAATAATTTCTAAACCCGTCTGAGTCACGAATATATAAATACGGGCCATCAATGACCTGTAAACCGTTAGCGCGACCTGCCATCAATATCTTTGAGAATACATAGTGAAAGTGATCGCCAGGATATTCTGCGATTTGCACTCCACCAGTCAGCACTGGCATTTCCATACTTGCCGCAAAATCTGCTGGTCCAAAAATAATTGTTTCAATTCGAGAACTCGCCGCGCAAATTTCTTCAACATTGATTAGACCACGAGCAGTTTCGATTTGTGCTTCGATTCCGATGTGTCCGATTGGCAAGCCATTTGCAATTTCAACTTGACGTAACAACAAATCTGTCGCCACAATCTGTGCCGCGGTCTCGACTTTTGGCAACATGATTTCGTCAAGGCGCTCACCAGCACCAGCAACGACTTCAATGATGTCAAACGCGGTCCACTTTGTGCTCCAGTCATTAACTCGAACACACACAACTTTGTCGCCCCAATCTTGGGTGCGAATCGCAGTCGCAATCTTGGCTCGCGATGCTTCTTTTTCTTTCGGCGCTACAGCATCTTCAAGATCTAAGAACACCATGTCGGCAGGAATGCCTGGTCCTTTGCCCATCATTTTTTCTGATGAACCTGGGATTGATAAACAACTGCGGCGTGGTAAATCTCGTGAGCGTGGTGACATATTTAAATACTATCTTTATCGCGAATACATCGCCCGAGACTCAAACGCGATTACATCGCGCTAGCCACGAGCACGATTACATCGCGCTGCGGCGTAAGAGTTCGGTTGTTGGCGGACACTCGGCAGTGAACGGCGTCGTAATATCCTGCGACACGCCATTTGGTGAAATAATTTGCGTGACCAGCGATACAGGAACGACATCAAACGGATTTTCAATATCGGCACTCACATCGGCGAGCATGCCGACCCACAAGGGTTCAGGCAACCGTGTTCCACACTGCGTAACTAGCCACACTGGTTTTTGTTCACAATATGCAAGTGCCGCAACGCTATGGCTACCACCATTGCACAACACATCGCGCGCTCCAGTCGCAAGTGCTTCGATAATCACAACATCACATTGAGAAATTATTCGGGAAAGAAATTCGTGTTGCACCAAAGTTGCATCAACATCAATATTTTGTAGTCGATCAACCAATGCATCACCATCACCGTTGCTCTCGACAACGAAAAGTTTTAAGTCCGCACGCCGCGCAATTGCATTCAGCGTTGCTGTCGGCCAGCCGACAATGCACACAACCGCATCTTGTGGCAAGGCGTCGCGCAAAGTCTTGACTGTGTTGTCGGTTTCTATTTGCTCTTCGCATCGACGAATCGCCTCAAACGGGTCGTTCGCCCCGAGAACGTGACTGCACAACCACCACAATGGCCCGGTCGTCGGATGCCTCTGCACGATTCTCCGCACCGCCAAAACAATGCCGGCTGGCTCGTGACTTAGGCCACCCAAGGCAGCCGCGGTTTCACGCACCAGCGAAACTGGGTCTGCCCCGCGAGCCCTAGCCACATATCGCAAATGCTCAATCGGGTGCATTTCCAAAACGCTACTGCCGACTTGCTACGGTCGTGGGAGATGATTATTCAACCTTCCCTCGACACACAACTCCAACCACTCACAGGCGACGCTCGGCCGCTTGAACAATGGTTGACAACTTTCCATCTTGCAACGATCGTGCTTGACCCATTCACAAATGAAAGCGCGTGGATCTTGCCAACCGCCGTTCGCATTTTGCGACAATTCGCAGGTGCATCAGTCCGTACGAACTTTGTGATCACTGCAACGCCCGATGAGGCCCGAGAATTTCTCGGACCACACGCGCAAGAGTTTTTAGTATTCTGTGATCCTGCGCGCACATTTGTAAAACAACTTGGTCTCAGTGAACTTCCTGCGTTTGTTTATATTCAAATTGATGGCAGTGTCCCAGCTAGCGCTCAAGGATGGAACGCCAAGGCGTGGCAAACGGTTGCCGAACACATTGCAACCGTAGTTTCGTGGAGCAAGCCAAGCATTCCAGTTGCTGGAGACCCAGCCAGTTTCAAAGGTTCACCCGCACTCGTCTAAGCGTGCTTGGAGAATAACCTGTAGTTGTGGCAACTAAGCAACCGGAGCCGTTTGTAAATTCAACATTGTTGCCACTTGGCCCTGATAAAACTATCTATCGCAAGATTTCTGAAGATGGTGTCTCAACTGTTAAAACAGAACTTGGAACTTTCGTTCGCGTTGATTCGTCGGCAATTACTTTGCTTGCGCAGACGGCGATGCGTGACATCGCACATTTATTGCGCACTGATCATTTACAACAACTCGCCGACATTCTAAAAGATCCAGAATCAAGCGCCAACGACCGCTTTGTTGCACTCGATCTTTTAAAGAATGCCAGCATCTCTGCTGGCGGAGTGTTGCCAATGTGCCAAGACACAGGAACCGCAATTGTTAAAGCCGCCAAGGGACAAATGATATTCACCGGTGGCGGCGACGAAGAATCAATCAGTCGCGGAATCTACAACACCTTTCAAACTTCTAATTTGCGCTACAGCCAACTTGCCCCAATCACGATGTATGAAGAAGTGAACACAAATACAAACTTGCCAGCAGAAATAAAAATTTCAGCGACTAATGGTGATGAGTTTAAATTTTTATTTATTGCCAAAGGTGGTGGCTCAGCAAACAAGAGCTACCTGTTTCAAGAAACTAAAGCATTGCTTAACGAAAAAGTATTGCTACCTTGGCTTTTCGACAAGATGCAAACGCTCGGCACATCGGCGTGCCCGCCGTATCACCTTGCTGTTGTAATTGGTGGAACCTCAGCAGAGTATGCAATCGAGACAGCGAAACTCGCCAGCACAAAATATTTAGACTCGCTTCCGACAGCAGGCTCGCCGACTGGTCATGCATTTCGCGATACCGATCTTGAAGCAAAAGTTCTTAAACTCGCCCAAAAAACAGGTATCGGCGCACAATTCGGCGGCAAATATTTCTGTCACGATGTTCGCGTTATTCGCTTGCCACGACACGGCGCAAGTTGCCCTGTGGCAATGGCTGTTTCATGCAGCGCCGATCGTCAAGCGCTTGGCAAGATCACCAAAGATGGTGTGTTTCTCGAACAACTTGAACAAGATCCTGCACGGTTTTTGCCAGAGATAACTGACAATGAGTTATCGGCTGATGTTGTGAATATCGATTTGAATCGCCCGATGAGTGAAATTCGCGAGACGCTTTCAAAATATTCCGTGAAGACGCGAATCATGCTGACCGGCCCAATGGTTGTCGCGCGCGACATTGCACACGCAAAACTTAAACAACGACTCGATGCCGGTAATGGTCTGCCTGATTATTTAAAAAATTATTGCGTTTACTATGCCGGCCCAGCAAAAACTCCGACAGGTTTTGCATCTGGTTCATTTGGCCCGACTACTGCAGGTCGAATGGATAGTTATGTTGACGAGTTTCAACGCGCAGGTGCGAGTTTGATCATGCTCGCCAAAGGCAATCGCTCGACACAAGTTACACAAGCCTGCAAAACACACGGTGGCTTTTATCTCGGATCAATTGGTGGCCCGGCAGCGCGACTCGCGCAAGACTGCATTACCAAAGTTGAAGTTCTCGAATACGAAGAACTCGGCATGGAAGCCGTATGGAAGATCGAAGTCAAAGACTTTCCGGCGTTCATTGTGGTTGACGACAAGGGTAACGATTTTTTCGAAATT
>CAMCUE010000073.1 GCA_945878705.1 Ferrithrix thermotolerans DSM 19514
ATCATGAAGAAATTAAATAAGAGTCCGTCGATTACTTTCACCAAGGTTACATTTCCTGAGGGTTACACGGTTACGCAAATTGCCAAACGGATAGAAGACAAAACGACGCGAATAACCGCGAGAAACTTTTTTGATGCAATGAATAATCCGTTACTCGGTTCTGAATACTTTCCAACGAATACTGATTTTCTGGTTGGAGTTCCATTTCGTTTGGAAGGTCTTTTGTTTCCAGATACTTATCAAGTTTCTGGTGACGAGACAGCGACGAGCGTTGTCGATCGAATGTTGCGTTTAATGGAGCGCGTTGGTAATCAAGAAGGTTTGCCTGACTCGCAAAACAAAGTTGGCAAGTCGCCATACGAGGTGTTGATCATCGCGTCAATCATTGAGCGTGAAGCGAAATTAGAAAATGATCGCGGCAAAATTTCACGAGTCATTTATAACCGTCTAGAACGCGGGATGCCACTGCAAATTGATGCCACGCTGTACTACAACTCTGCCGATGGAGCATCGTTTACTGATCTCAAAGCGGTGGACTCGCCGTACAACTCATATCTCTACTCGGGTCTGCCACCAACTCCAATCGCTAGTCCGGGTCGAGCATCAATTAGAGCAGCATTGAATCCATCACCGAACCCAGATCTGAGTGACAAGATTTGTATCGGGATAAAAAGATCGTCTAATTGTGAGTATCTCTACTATGTATTGAGCGACGCCAACGGTGGACATACTTTCGCCGCGACCGAGCAAGATCATGCCCTCAATGTTGAGGTCTCAAGAGTGGCCGGGTTTTTGCCGTGATTTCAAGCAATACTCGACTTGCTGCAATCATTGGTTCACCAGTTGCACAAAGTTTGTCACCGGTTATTCATAACGCGGTGTTTGAAGCCAAGAATTTGGATTGGCTGTACGTTGCATTTCTTGTGAATAGCAGCCGGGTACGCGACGCACTTTCGGCGATGTCGGCACTCGGTATCGGCGGATTCTCGGTAACGATGCCCCACAAGAATGAGGTTGCAAAAATTGTCGGTGAAATTGGAGAAGTAGACGAAATAGTTAAGATCACAAAATCTGCTAACACCGTTGTGTTGCGTGCTGATAATTCGCTGTGGGCGACAAATACTGATGGCGATGGATGCTGCAATGCACTTGAAGAAGCGATGCAGTCAACTGTCAAGGGCGAACGTGTTGTGATTCTAGGAGCAGGCGGAACTGCGTCGGCTGTTGCATATGTACTTGCGCAGCGCGGGGCGAGTGAAGTTGTGATTATTAATCGATCCGTAGATCGTGCGCAAGATTTAGCGAAGCAGATTGGTGGCGTAGTTCGCGTAGCGAATTCGACAAACATTGCTAGAGAAATATCAAGCGCAAAAATTATTATCAACACAACACCCGTTGGGTTTGGCGACATTGGCGAAAATGCGAAAACACCAATCGATATTTCACTAATTCGATCATCACATGTGGTGTTAGACGCGGTGTACAACCCACTGCAGACCGGGTTAATTGTCGCTGCCACAAATGCAGGCGCCGTAGTTGTGGACGGTCTATCAATGTTGGTTCATCAAGCCGTATTGCAACAACAGCATTGGACAAGCGAGCGCTATGAAAGCACCGACATTGCATTAATGCGCGATGGAGCACTATCTCATTTGGCGTCAATTCGTTAATGACCTCTATCTAGCGCAACGCTAGAGGTAGCCTGATATTTATGCTTCGTTACCTAACTGCAGGCGAAAGTCATGGCCAAGCGCTGGTCGTGATCGTTGAAGGACTTCCAGCGGGAATGCTGGTCACCGCCAAAGACATCAGCGATGAATTGGCGCGTAGGCGTCTCGGGTTTGGACGCGGTCCCCGACAAAAATTTGAAGAAGATGAGATCGTTTTGATCAGCGGAATTCGACACGGTCGAACATTGGGCTCGCCAGTTGCAATTGAAATCAAAAACAGTGAGTGGTCACGCAGCGATGTGTGGCATGAAGAGATGTCGCCAGCACCAGGTAAGACTAAAAAACCATTAACACAGCCTCGACCAGGTCATGCTGACTTGACTGGTATGCAAAAATATGGTTTTGATGATGCCCGAGATGTGCTTGAGCGAGCGAGTGCGCGTGAAACAGCCGCAAGAGTGGCAGCAGGTGCACTTGCAAAAGTTTTTCTCGCCCAAATAAATGTCAGCGTTATTTCGCATGTTTTGCAACTTGGCACAGCACGCAACGAAAACCCTGTGCGTCCGCAACCAAAAGATTTAGCAAAAATTGATGAGTCATCGGTTCGTTGTTTTGATGCAAAATCTGAATCCGAAATGATCGCCGAAATAGAAGCGGCCGCCAAAGACGGCGACAGTCTGGGCGGCATTGTCGAAGTATTGGCATTCGGTTTACCTGTAGGCCTTGGCAGCTATGTTCACTGGGATCGCAAAATTGACGGACTGTTGGCACAAGCAGTAATGAGCATTCAAGCGGTCAAGGGTGTCGAAATCGGAAATGGTTTTGATGTGGCTTCACGTCGCGGAAGTCAAGCGCACGATGCAATTACGTGGGATGAAACTGAGAACTCGTACAAACGCGAAACAACTCTGGCTGGTGGCACCGAAGGTGGAATGTCAACTGGAGAGATGTTGGTCGTCAGGGCGGCAATGAAGCCGCTCTCAACTTTGAATCGTCCAACTTTGAAAACAGTTGACATGGTAACCAAGCAAGAGACCGTGAGTTTCAAAGAGCGAACAGATGTAACTGCTGTGCCTGCAATGGGGGTCGTCGCCGAAACAATGGTCGCTCTTGTATTGGCACAAGAAGCACAGCGAAAATTCGGTGGTGACAGTGTTGCTGAGTTCACCGCCAATGTAAAAAACTTCGCCCAGAGACTTCGCTGAACTTCACGATCACCATGACGGCTATCAATAGTCATGATTCAGGCGCAAAAAATCATTCGCCGAAAATGGTTGTACTAATTGGTCTGATGGGTTCAGGTAAAACAACTGTTGGGCGAGCGCTTGCTACAAAACTCAATTTAGATTTTGCAGATAGTGACGAGGCGATCGAGAAATCAGCAAAAACTTCAGTCCGCGAAATCTTTACCGAACAAGGTGAACCTGTTTTTCGGCAACTTGAATCTCAGGCGTTGGCAGATTTATGTGCCGGTGAGTCGGCGATGGTTTTGGCGGTTGCCGGTGGGGCGATCGTTGCTGCTTCTAACCGTGAACTTTTACAAAAATATGCGGAGTGCATTATTTGGTTAGATGCACCGACTCCGACACTTGTTTCGCGCACAGGGCGTGGCCAACATCGCCCACTTTTGGATGGTGACCCGATCGGCTCACTTAACAAAATGCGTCAAGATCGCGAGCACCTGTATCAACAACTTGCGACTCATCATCTTGTTACGCAGTCGCTATCGGTCAGCCAAGTAGTCGATCAAATTATTAGTGTTTGCAATCTCTCGGTTTCAACCGGAGTGCCGAAATGACAAACCATAAAATCATTGTCTCGCTTGCAGATCGCTCGTACCCAGTGATTGTCGGCAGTGGAGTCAGCGATCAGTTACAAGGCTTGCTTCCAAAGACGGCAAAACGCGTGGCGATTGTTACTCAAGAAAATATTCCGCTGCAGGTTGATCTTGGGATTGAAAACACCACAATAACAATCGGCAACGGCGAACAACATAAGAATCTGCAAACGATCCAGTTGATTTCGGAGAAGTTTGCGAAGTTTGGCTTGACGCGTTCAGATGTCGTAATTGGCGTCGGTGGTGGAATGGTTACCGATGTTGCTGGTTTCGCCGCAGCATCTTGGCATCGTGGTACTGCTGTGATTCATTTGCCGACGACCCTCGTCGGCATGGTTGATGCTGCGATTGGTGGCAAGACTGGTGTCAATTTAGAACAGGGCAAAAACTTGGTGGGTGCATTTTGGCAACCGGCGGCTGTGATCTGTGATATCGACTCACTTAAAACTCTTCCTGAACGAGAGACTCGATGCGGACTCGGTGAAGTTGCAAAATATCATTTCTTGACGGGCGATGATTTGTTGGCGCTTGAAATGACACAGCGAATTGCTCGTTGTGTTCAAATTAAAGCCGAAATTGTCTCGGCTGACGAGCGAGAACAGGGTGGTCGAGCAGTACTCAATTACGGTCATACTCTTGCTCACGCCCTAGAACGGTCGAGTTCGTTTGCGCTGGCGCATGGCGAAGCAGTAGCAATTGGAATGATTTTTGCCGCACATTTGGCTCACAGTATGAAGCGAATTGATGATCACCGTTTGGCGTATCACTACAAGGTGATTAGAGATATTTATCGGCTCGGAGTCGAAGTTCCAAAGACGATTAAACGAACCGACCTAATTGGTTTTATGCGATTAGATAAGAAGGCGATCAACGGTCTGACCTTTGTTTTAGACGGAAATAACAGCATTGAAGTCGTAAGTGGTGTGGATGAAAAATATATAGATCAAGCGTTCGATGCAATGCAAGTACTCTGATTGTTATGGCAAAATCTGCGCTCCCAATTATTTTGATCCTCAATGGACCAAATTTGAACTTGCTCGGGCAACGGCAGCCAGAGATATATGGCACCGCAACTCTTAGCGAGCACATCAACGCCGCAAAAGAAAAAGCAGCGAAACTCGGTTTCGAAATTGAAACTCTGGTTGCACAAAGTGCTGGCGAGATCGTTTCGGCGATCCATGGTGCACGGTCGCGATGTGCCGCAATAATTATTAATCCAGGGGCGCTGACTCATTTCGCATGGAGTCTGAACGATGCTCTAGCAACATTTGATGGCCCAAAAATCGAGGTGCATCTTTCAAATCCTGCGACTCGTGATCCGTGGCGCCACGAGAGTGTGGTTGCGCCCGTTGTCTCTGGGACGATTGCTGGGTTTGGCGCCAACGGATATAAATTTGCAATTGACGCAGTGGCGACTTTGCTCGCCGATAAGAAATAATCTCGATGGACTCGATCAAACTGGCGCCACTGAGTGTCGCGGATCGTGATGTACTTGTCCGGCAACGACTTGAGCACACGACGAATAAAAGTGTTTCAGCATTATTGGTCACAGATTTAAACAACATCCGTTGGCTGACAGGTTTCACTGGTTCTGCCGGAACACTAATCGTGCGACCAGATGACATGGTGTTGATCGTTGACGGAAGATACGGAGATCAGTCACGTGAACAGACCCAGAATTCGCATGCGCAGTGCAGTGTTATCGAAGGACGCAGTGCTAGTGAATTGCGTGATGCACTTGCCAATGTAACAAAGCAATTTGCATCGGTCGGTTTTGATCCAACTGAGATGACGGTAGCGGCTCATGCGACGATTAAGTCTCAGATTAGATCAGAACTCGTAGCCGTGTCATCTGTAGTTGCGCATTTGCGTCGACGCAAGACTGAACCAGAAATTCAGCGAATGGAGTTGGCGGCTCTCGCCACAGATAGTGCGCTAACTGAAGTCGCGCCGATGCTCGTGCTTGGTTTGACCGAGCGAGATATTCGCGATGAACTTGATTATCGAATGCGACACCACGGTGCAGAATTCACGAGCTATGACACAATCGTGGCAAGCGGTCCAAATGCTGCACGACCACATCATCGGCCTGTTGGTCGCAAAATTGTTGAAGGTGACAGTGTGGTGATTGATGTCGGAGGTTTGGTTGACGGCTACCACTCAGATATGACCAGAACATATTTGATCGGTGAGGTTGACCCAGTGCTAAGTGAAATGCACGAAGTAGTCAGAGCATCACAGATGCTCGGTTTAAGTTTTGTCCGCGCCGGCGTTTTAGCCCAAGATCTAGATCAAAAATGTCGCGATTTCATTGTCGCTGCTGGTTTCGGCGGCGAATTCAGTCACAGCACTGGACATGGCGTCGGGTTACAGATTCACGAGCTGCCGTGGGTGCGCAATGGATTTGCTGAGCCACTAGAAGTCGGCGAGGTGGTAACCGTTGAGCCTGGCGTCTATCGTGAAGGGCTCGGTGGTGTGCGAATTGAAGACCTGGTGGTCGTCACGCAAAGCGGCTGTCGAATACTTACCCATAGTAAAAAGGATCTTCAGTGCCTGCAATTACAACTAACGACCTAAAGAACGGCATCACTCTTCAGATTGACAACAATCTGTTTACTGTGATCGATTTTCAACATGTCAAGCCAGGCAAGGGTGGTGCATTTGTTCGCACAAAATTACGAAACCT
>CAMCUE010000074.1 GCA_945878705.1 Ferrithrix thermotolerans DSM 19514
GAATTGATACCTGTCTTGTTGTAAATGCTGTTGAAAGCATCCAACGCAAATCTTCGTACACGAACTTTGAAATAATCGTCGTCGTCGACAACGGGACACCACAACAAGTGATAACTGATCTCAAAACAGTCTGTCCAAATCGTCTGAAAGTTATTGACTACGACAAGCCATTTAATTTTTCTGACAAATGCAATATTGGGGTTGTTAATAGTGATGCACCGCTAATTTTGTTGTTGAATGATGACACTGAAGTGATTAGCCCCGATTGGCTAGAAACAATGGTTGGTCACATAATTGAAGAAGATGTGGCGATGGTTGGGCCACTTTTGCTTTTCGAAGACGGAAGAATTCAAAGTGCAGGGCACTCGAACACTCATTCGTTGCATAATTTCTGTGCTGGATCTTCAAACAACGATTTTGGTCATTTCAGAATGCTCAAACTTGCGCGCGAAGTTAGCGGCGTAACTGGAGCGTGTGCACTGATCAAGCGAGACGCCTATTTTGAAGTCGGTGGAATGAGTGAAATATTTCCATTGGCGTTTAACGACTGCGATATTGCTTTCAAATTTTTAGAACTTGGCTACCGCATAATTTGGACGCCGAATGCTCGTCTTTTCCACTTTGAATCAGCCACACGACCTGCTCACGTCAAACCATCAGAAGTTAAATTGCTAATGAGTCGCTGGGGACGCAAAATCAATAACGACGACTACTGCAAAATTCATTAGCTAAATTTGTGAGCGAGGGGGGACTTGAACCCCCACGTCCTTACGAACACTGGCACCTGAAGCCAGCGCGTCTGCCATTTCGCCACTCGCCCGAGTGAACTTCTGACCCTAACAGTTATGTCGCGTCTAGGGGCGTAGAATTGTTGCATGTTTGCGCGTGCCTACGCCACTTCGATCAGGCCAATTTCTCTAGGTCGGCAACTGATTGGCTTACTTGACGCATCGGCTGATCACCAACCTCTGTCAGGGTCGTATGTGATTCGTATGCAGAGTTCAGACTTGGCGGCTTTTGTTGATGTCAAGGCCCATTTAATTCGCGAACTAGTAATCGCCGCAACTCAACATTGTGAGAAACAAGGCTATGAATATAACGAGCCATTTTCGGTAGTCCTTGAAGATGACGAGGCAATTAAGGCTGGCACGTTTCAAATATTGCCACAGTTGACTCCGAAAATCACGACCCAGCCGGTTGGCTCTGCCAGCGCGAGTGCGAGCGCTACTAGTGCTAGACCGATAGAAGAAGTTGCTGAGATCGTTTCAACACCAGTAACAGCCATCAATGCCGCCCTGGTTTTATCGACAGGGCAACGAATCAACTTGAGCGGCGAAAATATGAAAATTGGAAGACATGCAACTTGCTCAGTTATTTTTGCTGACAGCAATGTCAGCCGCGAACATGCTCAACTCATAAACAGCATTGACGGCTGGTCAATTGTTGATCTGGGCAGCACTAATGGCACCAAAGTTAACGGCGTCAAAATTGCCGGACAAAAATTACTTATGACTGGCGACGAACTCGCATTCGGTACTTCTACAGCAAGATTCGAAGTTAGCTGAGGTGCCTACTTATATTCGCTGGGGCGCACTAAGTGATACCGGAAGTTTGCGCGTTCAAAATGAAGATTCAATGCTTGCTCAAGAAGGATTGTTTGTCGTCGCTGACGGTATGGGTGGACATAATGCTGGTGAAGTCGCAAGCGCAATGGCAATTAAAATCCTCAGATCAGCCCAAACTAAAGGCATTGCCGATGCCAAAGACCTCAACTCCGCAATCAAAGAAGTCAATGAACAAATATTTAATGCCGCTACTAACACCGTGGAGCAACGAGGAATGGGCACGACGCTTACTGCCCTAGCGATAACTCCGACTAATAAATCAAAATCTGAGAATGACTCTAAATCGATAACGGTTGCAAATATTGGCGACTCTCGTACTTATTTATTGCGAGGTGGCGAATTTAGACAGGTAAGTGTTGATCACTCTTATGTTCAAGATTTAGTCAGTGAGGGGTTGATAACTCGAGAAGAGGCTCGAACACATGCCAGACGAAATATAGTTACACGCGCATTAGGTATCGAGCCAACAGTCGGAGTTGACACATGGACTTTGCCCCTGATTGTTGGGGATAGATATCTTTTATGTAGTGATGGTTTAGTTGACGAGGTTTCAGATATCGATATTGAAACTTGTTTAAAACTAAATTCAGACCCTCAGCAAACTGCTATTTACCTAGTCGCGATGGCTAACCGCAACGGTGGACGCGACAACATCACAGTAATAGTTGTAGATGTAATGGCTGATGATAAGGCCAAATCAAGTGAAGATTCTGATTCAACGAAACCATTATCAATTAAGTACAAACCTGCTCGTAAATTAATTATTTCTGGAATTCTCGCCGTAGTCGCAACTCTGGCAATTGTGTTCACAACGATTTATGCGCGATCTGGCTACTTTGTCGCTTTTGAAAACGAAACGCCTGACGCGCGTGTACTCATCTACAGAGGAAAGAACCTACTTTGGCTTGAACCGTTGATTGCCGCAGATAGCACTCTTAAAAAAACTGATCTTAACCTTGGGCTTGCTCAAGAGATTCTTGCCAAACCGCCTTTCGAATCGGCAACCGATGCTCAGAGTTATGTGAATCAGATTCGTGAAGTAGTTGAGACTGCGATGACGCCGATAGTAACCACAACGACCGTTGCAATCTTGAATTCAACCACAAGTTCAACTAAACCATGAGCGACACTAAGCGCGTGCTAATTGATGATCGTTACGAAATTGGCCGTCGAATCGGTCGTGGTGGAATGGCCGAAATATTTCAAGCGAAAGATATTTTGCTTGATCGTGTTGTAGCGATAAAGGTTTTGTTCCCAGAGTTTGCAGTGGATCCTGCATTTGTTGAACGGTTTCGGCGCGAAGCACAAGCAGCTGCAGGCTTAAATCATCCCAATATTGTTGGCGTTTATGACTGGGGGCGTGTAAATAACACTTATTACATCGCGATGGAGTATGTCAATGGTCGAACTCTGGCTGACATCGTTCGCCAAAGTGGATCACTGACACCACTGCAAGTTTGTGATGTCGTTGGTGAAGTTGCAGCCGCACTTGGTTCAGCGCATCAGAACGGTGTCGTTCATCGCGATGTAAAACCCGGAAATATTCTTGTAAGTAATTCTGGTCAAGTGAAGGTCGCAGACTTTGGTATTGCTCGCGCACTTGGTGCAGGAGTTGAGCAGGGCCTCACGCAAACCGGGGCAGTAATGGGAACTGCAACTTATTTTTCTCCAGAACAGGCTCAAGGGGCAGTAACTGATCAACGAAGCGATATTTACTCGCTTGGAATCGTGATGTACGAACTACTTTCTGGAACTGCACCATTTCTTGGCGAAAATGCTGTGGCGATTGCTTATAAGCAGGTTCACGAAAATGCGATTCCGTTGGATCAACTAAATAAATCAATCCCTGCACCGTTAGCCGCAATAGTCAGCAAATGTATGGCCAAATCCCAAGACGACCGTTACTTGACTGCTGGAGAGGTGCGCGATGATCTGCGTCGATTTGTTGAAGGTATGCCAGTTTTGGCAATGAAAAACTCTGTCGCAAACACAGCAAATACGACAAACAATTCAGCAACTCGTGTTATGCCCGTGACGAACTTTGATCCAAATGCGACAACCGTAATCTCTACTCAAGATCAAGCTACTTCACAGATCGCTGTGACTAGTTCAAAAAATGTTGCGGCGAGTAGTTCTCGGCAGACAACAAATTATCCGCCATATGATGATCTCGCCGAACGCCGACCAGCAATTTTTGTAGTTGGTGCTTTCTTGGCGGCAGTTGCTTTGCTTGCTGGCGCATTTTTTTTGTACCAAACGCTCGTCGGTAATTCATCGAATGTTTCAATCACGGTTCCGGATGTGCGCAATCTAACCGTCAAGGATGCCAGCGAAACTCTTCTTGCTCTCGGGTTTACTCCAGTACCGTATGCGAGTCCCAAAGAAGGTATTGGAAACGACATTGTCTATTCGCAAGATCCACCGCCAAGCGTTCTTGCCCGAAATGGCGACACCATTTCAATTACTTACAACCCAGCAAGCACCCCCATCGTCGTCCCACTAGTTAGAGGCCTGACTGTTAAAGAAGCAACTGCATTGCTCGCACCTCTCGGGTTGCAACTTGCGATTGCTGAAGTGCGAATCGATCTAAAGATCCCCGAGAATCAAATAATTATGCAGGATCCTAAAGTTGATACCCAAGTTCGCTCTGGTTCGGTAATTGCAGTAGTCGTCTCGGGCGGGGTTGGTTTAGCAACGGTGCCTAATGTACAAGGACAAGTTTCAACGGCCGCCCTGCAACTATTGCAAACAGCCCCATACAGTTTCATCGTCACGCTTGCCGAAGAACAAAATGCAACAATCGAAAAGGGTCGTGTAATCAGAACCGAACCTGCAATTGGTGAGCAGGCGCCATTCGGTGCACCGATAATTGTTTTCATCTCCAAAGGCGGAACAAAAGTTACGATGCCACAAGTTGAAGGACTCACAGAGGCTGACGCTCGGGCTCAACTCACTGCGATCGGACTAATAGTTGATGTTAAGTTTCAAGATGTTCCTGCAGGAAACGCCAATGACGGAAAAGTCGTGACGCAAGGTACCGATACTGGCACACTTGTCGAGGCCGGAATCACAATTCGTCTAACAGTAGGTCGTGGAGTTGCCCCGACGAATACTCCATAACTTAACTAATTACTATTTACAACGATTCAAAAAAGCTTCAATGATCTTGTGGCCATGATCTGTCAATACGCTCTCTGGATGAAATTGGACACCCTCTACTTCTAAATCCTTGTGGCGAACACCCATGATTAAACCATCATCAGTAGTCGCAGTGACGATGAGTTGTTGCGGTATTGATGCTGGATCAATTGTTAAAGAGTGATATCGCGTTGCTTTAAGTGGCGATTCAAGATGTTTAAACACACCGAGTTTCTGATGTCGAATTTGTGAAGTCTTGCCATGCTGAAGTTCAGGAGCACTGACAATCTGTGCGCCAAACACATGGCCAATTGCTTGATGACCCAAACAAACACCAAAAATTGGTGAAACGCCGGCAAACGCTTTCACTGCATCACACAAAATACCTGCGTCTTGTGGTTTGCCTGGCCCAGGCGATAATAAAACGCCATCTGGTTTAAGTTCAAGTGCTTGATCAACTGTTATTTCATCATTACGAAAAATAATTGGCTGAGCACCCAACTCGCCAAGATACTGCACGAGGTTGTAGACGAAACTGTCATAGTTATCGATCACCAATATTTTTGGTGCTGAATTATCCATATCTCTAAGCCTGCCGTATAAATAGTCAGTTCCAAAGCTATTTATCCCCTCTACACTTAAGCAAGATATGGCGCCATCAAAACGAAAAAGTGGAGGACGCACCACACCTAAAGGCACGAAACCTGGGCGCGTTCACGAAACACATCGCTTAGATTCATCTGACACGCATTCACTGCATGGACAAAATATTGCTCAGGCTTCATCTCGATATACGCCGCCAACTTTGCGCGAGCAGCGAGTCAGCCCAACTTGGGTTCCGATTTTAATGTTCTCTCTGCTTGGATTGGGCTCAGTTATTATTTTGCTTTACTATCTGGGTTTTGTTCCAGGTGGACGAAACAACTGGTATTTGTTTTCTGGGTTGCTATCTGTTCTCGGCGGTTTATACACCGCGACTAAATATCACTAATTATTTATTTCGCTAGTTATTCAACTGGCGCAATTAAGTCCATCTCTTCTAAGCAGTGCTTTGGTGGTGGCGGGTCTTGGTCAGGCGCCATTGTCATTCGTAACTCTGTGCCACAACTTGAACATCGATAGCGAACATTAATCCGCCGCATTTCACCTGACGGTGGCGGTGGCGGCAGAGTTGAAGTCATGCTCCGCAACATCCCGAGACCAATTTTCCAGATGAAATAAAAAAGTACGAATCCGAAAAAAATCCAAATTAAATTTCCCAGCATTAGTGCGGACTACGTTTTCTATTACCCGAGGCGTTCAATAATTGTGGCGTTTGCTAAGCCACCACCCTCACACATGGTTTGCAAACCATAGCGACCACCAGTGCGCTCTAATTCATTTAGCAAAGTCGTCATCAGCCTTGTGCCTGATGCGCCAAGTG
>CAMCUE010000075.1 GCA_945878705.1 Ferrithrix thermotolerans DSM 19514
CGTGGTCTTTGAATCTCTCTCCGACAAAACCATGCTCGGCGAATCTTTGACCAATACAACCTGGATCTGCATCGTCGGCATTGGCAACAAGCAGCGAGCGCATCATTAAGCCTTATTCAGTTTTCTGGTTGAACAGCGTTTGTTGAAAATGGTTCAACAAGAAGAACAGCGGATGAGAGGTTGATTGAATCGAATAGTTTCAAATTAGTCACCGGCAACTCTGTTGGGTAAATCTTCAAGAGTTGTTCGGCTGACTCATCCGGTCCAAGTGCTCGGACATAAATAACAAGTTCGCTTTGTCCTGAATCAAAGTCAGGCGTATAGATGACGATTGGATAGACCTCAGGCTTAAGTGTGTCGGCGTTGATCGCAACCAATAAAGCTTTAGCGCCACCAACATAAATATCATCCCATTTATCGAATAAATCGCCCTGATGCGAAAAAAACATTTCTTCGCCCGAGCCAACCTTTGTGAGGGTGCTGAAACTTGACAGACCACTCATGAACATCAAAAAGACGCCGTTATCTAAGTAATCAACTCCAGCAATTTGAGCAGTTAGTGAAACTTTAATCTCAGAACCAGTTGAATTTTTCTGCTGACCATCAAACAGTTTTTTGATATCACTAACTCGCCAATAGCCGACAGGGGTTTGCACATGACTGGTTGGATTGTCAAAGTTTCTCTCAGCCCAAAAAATAAAGCTAGATGTTACGACTGCGAACAAAATTGCAACTGCGATGAAAACTCGTTTCATTTTGTTGCCCGATTAGTCATTTGAAGAATTATCAAAATTGCTACCGCAAATGAAACCGAACCGGTTGTCCAAACAGAAAGTGGAGACGGACCATTGGTCCACCACCACTCAGCGCCTTTATTGAGGTTCCAGCCAGAGAAATTAGTTCCAGTGACATATCTTCGAATTGACTGATGAAGTGACAGAGATTGCGCTAACGAAATCGCAATAAATATTGTTACCCAGGAGGATTTAGAAATTTTCAAAGTTGTTGATCTAATTCCAAGTGCTGCGCTTGAAGCAAGCATCACTAAGACCAACAAATATATTGCCATCAAATAGCGGCTCACCGCACCTATTGCTCCGTCGACATAAAAATATGCCAAAACAAATATCAAGCTTGTTCCAACACTGGCAATGACTTTCACTGCTGGTGGAACATACCTAAGTACGGCACCAATGAATATTGCTAATCCAACTCCCATCAAAATCAAAACTGCGGAGGGTGGCGCAAAATCTGGTGAGCCAAGTTGAATTGACCCACCTAGTAACCCTAGAAAAAGTAGCGGTGAATCACTAACAAATGAATGAAATTTGCCGCTCAGAAATGACGAAATGATCGTTTGTGGTGCGAGTGTGTGCACTTTTAAATGAAAAAAAATGAGCCCTAGTAAAAGCACAAAACCATATCGCCTCAGTTTCGCACGATTGATTTTTAATGACGCTTTGGTCTCGCGACCTAGAACTCCAGTAGCAACTCCTAGTGAAATACACAAAATCATCATGAAATAAATATCGGATCTAAGATTTCTCGTTAAAAGTAAAGCTGTTATAAAACCCACAGCAGCGATAATCCGAGGGCGCCGTCCGGTTGACTTAAAAAAATTCATCGCGCAAGCGCCCGCGGTGAACACACCAGTAATTGCCCAACTACTTGGATTTGTAGATGGAATTGTGAATAACCCAACTGGAACGATTCCAACAAAAAGTGCCAGCAGAATCGCCCACTTTCTTTCGCCCGATGAACAAATAACAAATCCCACCAGCACTAGAGATACTGCAATTTGCAAAAACCGCATTCTTAAAATCGAAGCATTCGTATTGGCTGAAACTAAATAACCGTTTGCATCGTAGAAACGAGCCGCAATTCTGCTCGTATTAAATCGTTTGGATGATTCAAGTTTCGTAACTGCAGTTGGATCTAACTCGCGGATACATCGGGCACTAATTCTGCTATCACCTGCGTAACAAAATATTGTTCGTGGCCCACCGTTTCGATGTAATTGCAGAGGTATTTTTGCCTCATAGATTGACTCACTTTTTTCGCAGTACTGAATTCGATAACCATGCGAACACCAAATTGATGACAAGTGATATTCGTCGTCTGGCCCAGATCCTGGAGGACTAGACAAAGCCCATGATCCAAAAACAGCGACCGTACAAAGCAAAACTAGACAACCTAAAAAAATCCTTGGTAATCGCCCAGAAAATCCTTTAGCTAGTCTTTCGGCTAATCTCGCAACTCGGGATGTCATCGAATCAAAGTCTATGGGAATTTGTTAACGCCGTAAACTTCAGAGCCAATGCGTACCACTAAGATCTTGGCTGTTCCAATATGAATAGACAAGAGACACTTCGCCAATTCAGTTCGGCAGACGAACCACGCGAACAAAAAAATATTAGTGGACTTTTAAACTCTGTCTTGCTTTTGGCATCAGCAGCAATTTTGGCCTTGCTTGTAGCGGCCGTGCCTTTGAAAGTTGCGGTGATCTCGGTTTTGATACTGGTAATTCAGATTTTTGCTGGTGGATCATTTTTGACGCTATTCACGAAAAAAACCCAACTTTCACTGCAAGAGTTTTGCGGTGCTGGAATCGCTATTGGAACTCTCTTGACATTTGGATTAGACCAAATTTTCCGTAACACTGCCATTTCGAGTTTCGCTTGGCTTGCTCCGATTTTATTTTTACCGTTTGCGATAAGTCGTCAGAAAATTAAGTTTGACGCTACTTTGGTGAAGAATTCTTCATTCCTAGTCGAAATGCTGCCGATTTTCGCGGCTGTGTTTTTAATGCTTTCGGCAGAATGGTTCTGGACATTGCCCGTGGCTTTATTTTTAATTGCTGTTGTAATTTGGCGTGAATTTCCGAAGTGGCGCAGATATTCGAGTTTGATGGCGATTGCTCTAATCCCAGTTTCATTACTTTCTATAAATATTCGGCCAGTCGGTTGGTGGATTGAAGATACTGATGTTGCTTTATACGAAGCCATCTCCCGAACACTCGGCACATGGGGATTCAGAGACAATATAAATGCTGTCGGAACTTCAACTAACTATCACTGGTTCGCATACGCATGGTCTGGGTTAGTTGACAGAGTCAGCGGAAGTCCGGAGTGGGTTTCAAATACCCGCACCATTCCACTTTTAACCGCTCTCGGAACTGTGTTGATCATCTGGGCGATCCTTGAACGACTGTCACACAATCGGATAGTTATTATATTTTCGCTGTTCGCGATTTCTGGATTCGACTCTGTGCAAACTTGGGGACGAGGTTTCAAAATTGGTCTGATCCCGAGCCCGAGCCAAATGTACGGATTGCTTTTGCTTTTAACGTTTGTTTTTGTCTTTATCCTTCATCAAAATCGAAATTTGAAGAATGAGTTAATTCTATTTTTTTTGATTGGGTTCGGAGTCGTCGGCGCAAAAGTAGCTCACGGCGTAATCTTGGCTGGATCTTTAGGGTTTGCTTGGTTCGTAACTTTTATTCAAACCCGAAGTCTTAAAATCTCTCGCACCTGGGTAACTTTCGCAACCCTGGCATCAATCGCTTCTAGTTTCTATCTGATAATTGGTGGCGGTGGTGGCAGTTCGCGCGGAATGTTTTTAGACCAATTTGCTTTTGTGGATGGAATCTCTGGAGATTTCAAACCATACGGTTTGGGCATTCATTGGATATCAGGAATAATATTTCTGTTCGGCTTTCTAGGACTTCAACTAGTTGGTCTTGTTGTGTTCTGTGTCTCACCGATTCACCCTCAGTATAAACCGCTCAAACTTTTTGCAATTGGTACTGCAATAACGGGAGTGATTTCAGCAATGTTCCTTTCGGGTGAATTTGCAGTTGAATTATTTTTTACTCACGCTGCTTCAAGTGTGCTGCTTGTTCTCGTCGTCCCGATAGCGATTAATTTATTGCTTGACAACAAACACTTACAATTTTCACCTTTGATTTTGGGTCTTGCTCTAGTAACTGGCTTATTGGCGGCGGTTGTCGCTGGTTTGATGCCAAATCTGGACTCAGGCTCAACCTCGGCAATTGCCCTTAGAACAATTCCGTCGCTGGTTGGTTTGGTGCCAATTTTTTTTGCTATTGCCACTACAACTATGATTAAGCGCAAAAATTCTAGCAATCGACAGCAATTTAATTGGTTTAGCAGTGCCACCTCGCTCGCGCTTGTTGGTCTGTTTGCAATGTCAATTGGTTTTTTCTCAATCAATTACGCAAAAAATATTCGTCAAGAGTACCCAGAGTCTGATAGAAATTTTGCCTCACGCATTGGTATGACAAGACCAGATTTGCAACAAGCATCATTGTGGATTTCTGCGAATACTCCCGAATCAGCAGTATTCGCAACAAACGACTTTTGTGGCGATATCTCAAAATCATGCAACGCCGAAACTAACTGGAACGAACTACTCGACTTCAGTATGAAATGCAGTCAGTACGTCGTCTTGCGAACAGATACGTGCAACGCGGGTGGCTACCAAATGCTTACAGCCGCAGTTCACCGAAGATTTCTTGCTGGAAATTATTATGTCGGAATCAGTGACGGATCAGCAATCAAGCCGTGGGTTGTAACTCGGGTTCTTAATTCAGTTAACTTTGCAATTGCACCCAGCAATGACGCCGTCACAAAATTGAAAGATTCAAATGTTGGCTGGTATCTACTTAGGCGTGAACTAACTACAACCAAAGACTGGCGACAATTTGGCACTGTTCGCTATGCAAATTCTTCTTACATCATTATTTCGTTTGACTGAGTTCAAGTAATCATCTGCTAATTTTTTAGCATGGCCAGTAACACAAAGCACGTTGACCAGTCAGTGATAAACAACAGTTCGTCGTTGTGTTTAAATTCAATTCTTTGTCACTTATCAATCGCTGCTGCGATTTCCACACTGCTGATTCTCTCCGATGTCAGTCCAATAGCTAGTATCCGAACAAGTCTTGTAACAATTGCAATTTCAAGTACCGGTCTAGTTTTTTGGCTGTTGTTGCTCCGCGAACATCGAGAGATTTTATTTCCAGAAGCGATCGGAATGGGTTTAGCGATCGGATTTATTTTATGTGCTGGATTTCAACTTATTTTACGACCCTATGGCTTTGGGATTTTTGGGGGCGTGATCCCAATTATTATTGCTCACGCATCACTTTTAAGTAGCAAAGTTCGGCGTCTAGTAAAATATGGCCGACTGAAGTTTTCTATCGGCGAAACAGCGGTTGTAATGTTCGCAATTTTTTTTGGATTCTATTTAAACGCCCCCGTAATGTTGATACCAGCAATCATTTTTGCATATCTTGCCGTATCTAGAAAACAGTTGCTAGCAAGCGAGTTCGTCAAATGGTCAAGTAATTTCAGCTATCTGAAAATTTGGATAACGGTAGTACTTGGCTTTGTGTTAATCGCAGTGACGACAAAGGTTGCCGCTCCATATATCTTTGCTGAAGGTTCTGAATCGATTCCCCGTGAAGCCTGGTCAAACTCGATTGTTGATTGGGGCCCAAACGAGAATATTCCACTATTTGGACACCCGCTGAGATACCACTGGTTTTCATTCGCTGTCTTTGGACTTATCACTCGCCTTGCGGGTCTAGCACCAATGGTTCTGTTTGACAGTGGCTTGTCAGCACTCCTGGATTGTCTTTGCGTTGGATCAATTATTTGGTCAATTACTTACTATCTGTCGAACAATCGCCGGACGGCATTAATTAGCGTTCTGCTACTTTACGGCACAATTTCGCTCGACCAACCGTACGCCATTCTCGCTGATTCAAGTCCAGATGCAACATCATGGTTGGTATGGGTAACTGCATTTGCTTTTGCTTTGATAGTTCACAGCAAATCGCCACTTCGTTTTGCGCCAATAATCTTTTCTTTGATTGGCGTGGCGGCAATTCTTTCCAACGGGCCCCACGGTGTCGTACTTCTACTCGGATTATGGGGTTGGATTGTTGGGCGATCACTACAACACAAAAAAATGCAGCACACAAATTTCAACGCAGATCTTAAAATCACGCTCATCACAACCATATCGATGCTGCTTGTCTATTTTTTGTTTCTCACGCCA
>CAMCUE010000076.1 GCA_945878705.1 Ferrithrix thermotolerans DSM 19514
CCCAAGATTGTTTTAAGCCAGGATGAAGGTTTAGAGTTTCAACTTCTTCAATCAACGACCACTTTGTTTCAGTTGATTCTGGGTTGGCGATGTGAGCGCCAGCATCACTCATTGTGTGGGCGATAACCGTGTCGTAACTCCATGGGCCATGGTTGTCTGAGAAAATGTGCTTGACAGTCAGCGCCGATTCTTCAATTCCCATTTCTTCGTGAGCCTCACGCAGCGCTGCAGTTACCGAATCTTCGTGAGAATCTTTTGCGCCGCCAGGTAATGCCCATGTTCCGCCACCATGAGTCCACTCGGCTCGAAGTTGTAACAGCACTTGTGGCTGTGGTGTATCGCGACGTACGAGCAATAAACCTGCGGCACCAAACCGACCCCAATGGCGAAACCCGCAATCACAATCGACCCAACCGTCACCGTCTCGTAATCCCATAACTGACAACAATATTACGAAACGATGTCTAACGCGACTGCAGACTTAGGTACGACATTTCGTACCGACCAATGACTGCCTGCCAAGATTCGAGCAACTGCAATTAGCGCGAGCATGATTGCGCCGGCACCGATAAATGTTGCTGCGCGTCCGAAGTGATCGTAGGCGAGACCCGCAAAACTTGCGGCGATCCCGCCGGCCAAAGTTTCCATGCCACCAAGTAGACCTTGTGCGCCGGCCTGTCGTTCGAGTGGTGCGCTAGTACCGACTGCGACGCCCGCGCCGGTTACGAAAAAACCATCGTTGGTTGAGTGAAAGAAAAATACGACGAGCATTAGTGCTGGCGTAGGCACTAGTCCGTATCCCGACATAAATAGTGCGCCGAGAATCATCCCGAAACTACCCGCACGATATGGCCCGATGCGTTGCACGAATTTTCCGCCGAGTGGGCCAAGGATTACAAGTGGCAGGGCAAAAAGAGAAATTCCGAGATTGGCTATCCATGGTTGTGATCCCATGTCGTCCATCATTAATACCCACAGCGAGTCAAATACTCCAAGCATGAAAAACAACGCAACTCCAATCAAAATTCCCGAAGCAATTGCGCGGTTCTTTAGCAAATCAATTGCGAATCGTTCTGTGGGTTGGTGCTCTTTTGCCGTCTCGGGCACTTTGATGCGACTAATTACGAGTATCAACAAAGAAATTGTCGCCGCGAGAAATATGAATGGGCCAGGAATACCAAATGGTGCAGTTAGCACCACGGAGAAAACTGGACCAGAAGCAAAACCGGCAACTTCAAACGAAAGAATTCGACCAAGGTTGCGACCAAAATTTTCGGGGTCAGCAACGATGATCACGCGACGCAACGCTGGCAAGGCAGCGCCGGCACCAAACCCCATGATGATTCGCGAAATTAAAAGTACTTTAAATGTTTCGCCAAACGCCATACCGATGCAGCCGATCACTTCAAGACCTAGACCCAAGATAATTAATTGCCGAGCCCGACCACGATCGGCAAGTGGGGCGATACTCACTTGTCCGACAAAAGAAGTGAAGAAGCCCACGCCGACAATCAAGCCAAGCGCCGACTCGGCAATGCCGAAACTATTACGAAAGTCATCAAGCATTGTAAACATCACTCCGTAACTACATGATGAGGCGCCCATTGTCAGAAGCAACATCAAGACAATGCGTGGTTTATTCACCTGCTAAATCTACCGTTTCATAATGTCAGCGAGATTGCGTAAGACTGAACACTATGCAAAACAGAGAACAAAAACTCAGCTCGACACAACCACTTGATTCATTGATCGGTGGCAAGTGGATTAGTAATGCAAAAAAAATTGATGTAACAAATCCAGTTGACGGTTCAACATTGGCGCAAGTCTCAACTGCAAGTAATGACGATTGTTTGGCTGCTGTTGATGCGGCACAGAATGCATTTGCATCATGGAAGGCGACTGCGCCACGTGCACGCGCTGAAATATTGCGCAAAAGTTTTGAAATTATGATCGCCGAACAAGAATCACTAGCGCGTTTGATCACACTTGAGAACGGCAAAGTTTTGAGTGATGCTCGTGCCGAAGTTGCATATGCCGCAGAGTTTTTTCGCTGGTTTAGCGAAGAAGCGGTGCGCATTGACGGCGATTATCGACGCGCGCCGAGTGGTGCCAACTGGTTGATGGTTTCGCGGCAACCTGTTGGTGTTGCGCTGCTGGCAACCCCATGGAACTTTCCGGCGGCAATGGCAACGCGAAAGATTGGCCCGGCGTTGGCGGCAGGATGCACGGTTGTTTTGAAACCTGCCAGCGAGACGCCTTTAACCGCGCTTGCAATTGCCGAAATCATGCAACGCGCCGGCGTGCCTGACGGTGTTGTCAATGTTGTGGTGCCGAGCCCTTCAGGACCAGCCGTTAGTGCAATGTTGCAATCAAACAAAATTCGCAAACTCTCGTTTACCGGATCTACACAAGTTGGTGCGGTGCTACTTGCCCAAGCCGCAGAAAAAATCATCAACTGCACCATGGAACTTGGTGGCAACGCGCCATTTATTGTTTTCGAAGATGCTGATATCGCCGGCGCAATTGACGGTGCGATGTTGGCCAAGATGCGCAATGGCGGCGCAGCCTGCACAGCCGCCAACAGATTTTTTGTGCACGAAAAAATTTACGACGCATTCGCCGACGGCTTGACAGCGCGGATGAACGCTCTCGTTTTGGGTGATGGACTCGACGTAAAAACTACAGTCGGGCCATTAGTTTCTAAGTCACAGCAACAACAAGTAGCAAAGTTAGTTGAACAGGCTAAAAGTTTTGGGGCAAAAGTTGCGTGCGGCGGCAATGCATCAACCGATGGATCTTTCGGTTACTTTCCAACAGTGCTCACAGATGTTTCGTTTGACGCAGCAATTTTGCAGACAGAAATTTTTGGGCCAGTTGCGCCACTGGTGCGATTCAAAGACAGCGACGATATTTTGGCGCACGCCAACAACGTCGAGCACGGACTTGTTTCATATGTTTACACACGCGATCTGGGTCGGGGCATGCGAGTTGCCGAGTCGCTTGAATCTGGAATGGTTGGCTTAAATCGCGGGCTAGTTTCAGACCCGGCTGCACCATTTGGTGGCGTCAAGCAGTCTGGTCTTGGTCGCGAAGGTGCCCACGACGGTTTGTTGGCTTTTCTTGAAACCAAATATGTCGCGGGAAACTGGTAACGGTCTATTTTCTCGTAGTGTTTTTAGCGATGCTAACTGCCCACCAAATAAGCGGAATTTGAAACGGCAAACGCAAATAGGCAACTAATTGCTGTGAGATCTCTCGATCGCGCCAGTCGTAGGCCATATATATGTTTCCTGGGTAGACGGCCAAAAAAAGTAATACTGCTCCCCATCCTGCGAGTCGTCTCGTGCGCGGAATAAATAAACCGATTGCCACAGCGAGTTCGGCAACTCCGCTCGCATATGTATAGAAAGTTGCGTCGCCAGGCAACCAAGGTGGGATGAGTGGGTTGAACCGATCGCGCGCAATGAAGTGAGCCACACCAGCGAAACCAAGAAAAGATGCCATTATCTGTGCCGAAAACGCGGAGACTTTTTTAAACATTCGTACATGATGCCACTGATTGAGCACAAAATCTGAAACAATGTTCATTTACGAGGAGAAATACTTTGGGCGAAATTACCGATACGCGAACGAATTGGCTTGATCCCAATCAGCTCGAATTAGTTCGCGGTCAAGTCCCACTCGTATATATAGATGCGATACCCGTGCGGGTTAATGAACTCGGCGTCGTCACCCATGTCGGAATGCTTTTGCGTCAAGCCCCAGATGGCTCAATTTCGCGCACAGTGGTTTCAGGTCGCGTGCTACTCAACGAGCGAATTCGTGAAGCATTGTTGCGCCATCTTGAAAAAGACCTTGGTTCAATGGCTTTGCCTAATATTCCACTCAATCCGGCGCCGTTTACGATCGTTGAATATTTTACAGATCCAGAGATAAGTGGCTTTCACGACCCACGACATCACGCGGTGAGTTTGGCGTTTGTTGTCCCGGTTTCGGGCGATTGTCAACCATCGCAGCAGGCGCTTGACCTTGGTTGGTACACGCCAGAGCAAGCAACCAGCGACCAGATGAAACTTGAAATGACAAGTGGTCACGACCGTTTGATTCGACTTGCTCTGGCTTCAGTCGGGGTGTTGCCCTAGTAAAGCGTTCTTTTAATAGTTGTATCACTTACTATTTGCTTATGCTTTTTAAATCAATGCAACGTAGTGCTTCTGCACTACGCACAGCATTGATAGGACAAAAGATGTTGAAGTTTAAAGCCAGAGAATCACTTGTCGTTCATCCAAAAATTGGTCGCACTATCGAAGAATTGCGTGTCGAGAATCGAACACTAGAGATTATTTGGGATGATGGTCTCGTACTTAAAACAAAGATGGGTCTCAAAGGTTCGTGGAGAATTTTTCACGAAGGCGAAAGTTGGGGTGCTGAAAAGCGAACTGCCCAACTATTGATTGGCGTAAATGAAATTTCAGTTGTGTGCTCTGGTGCTATTGAAATTGAGTCATACCACGATTTTGATTTGCGTCGACATCCAATTCTTGGTCGACTTGGCCCAGATTTGTTAGATCAGAATGTAAATCTCGATGAATGTGTCAGTCGGCTGATGGGATATGAAAACCCAGATGAAACTATTGCAGAAGTATTGCTTGATCAGCGAGTAGTTCGCGGAATCGGAAATGTTCATCGTTGCGAAATACTTTGGGCATGCGAGCTACATCCTTGGGCTAAAGTCAGTTCGCTTAGCCGCGATGATTGTCAAGAAATTATTTCACTTGCAGCTGGCGTGTTGCAAACTAATTTTGAGCTTTCTACAGCTGAACTTGCTGTCTATGGCAAACACGGAAAAAGTTGTAGTCGATGCGGTGGGCAAGTACGTGTCACCCACCATGGTGAAGCAAATCGTGTGCTTTACTGGTGCGTGGATTGTCAGGTTCGACATACCGATGTCAATTCACTTGGAAATGTGATAAACCATGATGCACCCCGCCGCATTCACCCCGCCGAACATCTCTATCTTTCAGAAATAGCGAAAATTAAAAAATCAGTTTGAGGCAATTGAAGAAATAATATTTGTGCGTGTCGCGCGCCATGCAGGAAACACTGCAGCTACAACACCAATAATAAATGCGATGAAAAGAATTATTATCGTGCCGGTAATTGGAAGTTTGAAAGCACTGAAACCTTTTTCAACAAGCGAAACCACAATCACTACTCCCATTGTGATGCCGAGTACAACGCCAGTTACTGCGCCAAACAACGAAGTAATCACACTTTCCCAACGAATCATTGTTCGAATTTGCGCACGAGTCATGCCAATTGCTCTGAGTAAACCAATTTCACGCTTACGTTCAAACACCGAAAGAAGCAAAGTGATAATGATTCCGACGATCGCAATGATTATTGATAAAAATAACAATCCATAAATGAGTGCAAGAATTTGATTAACTTGAGCCGCCTGAGTATCAATAAACTCATCTCGGCTTTCAAGTTTGCCAATACCTAAATCTGTGCTTATCGCAGAAATTGCTTTGCGTACTTGTTCGTCTGATCCACCTTCATTAATTTTGATATACACGGAACTATCAAAAAGTGAATTTGTTGAGCCATCAAAAATTTCTCGGCTAACGACGTAGTTTCCAAATGCATTCTTATATGTGCCAACTAGTTTCAGTGGCAAAGTGCGACCGTCAATTAGTGTCACGTCAACAATCGACCCGATCGACAAATTCTTTTTAAGAGCCTTATCACTCTCAATCAGAATTCCGTCCTTCGTTAAATCAGATTGTTGACCTTCAACCATTTCAAGTGTGTATAGACCCTCGGTAGTTTTTGGGTTAATTACGAGTACATATCTTGATTCGTCACCAACTTTGGCAGGCACGAACCCAATACCTGTGGCCTTATCTACTTCAGGCAACGCATCTATTTGATCGGTAATTGATGTTGGTATTCCACCAAAGCCACGACTGTCAACGCTTAGCGCATAGTC
>CAMCUE010000077.1 GCA_945878705.1 Ferrithrix thermotolerans DSM 19514
TTTTCGAAGAAGGCATCAGTTCATCGCGCATGTATCTAGATGAACAACGACCAAGCGTCGAAGACATCATTGATCAAATTATTGCGGGAGTGCGATCGTCATGCACCTATGCAGGAGCAACTGACATACCAGAATTTCAAAAACGTGCAGTCATCGGAGTGCAGAGTGCCTCGGGCTATGACGAGGGTCGTGCACAAGATACAAGTTGGTAGTGCTGATTTTTCTGATAATTTTTGCTCGATGATAGTTGTTGCCATTGACGGACCTGCTGGTGCAGGCAAATCAACGATTGCCAAAGCACTTGCAACGCGGTTAAACCTGCGCTATCTCGACACTGGTGCAATGTATCGCGCTGTAACTTTTGCAGCGATTCAATCAGGACTAGATCTATCAGATCAAGAATCAGTATCTGATTTGACACAAAAATCTGAATTGATCCTAACTAATGACAGCGTTTCGATCAACGGAATGGATGCGACTAAGGCAATTCGTGGAGAAGTCGTAACTGCCGCAGTAAGTGCAGTTGCGGCAAACAGTCTTGTGCGCACTGAATTGCGTCAGCGGCAGCGCCAATGGATCGCCGATCACAACGGCGGGGTAGTTGAGGGAAGAGATATCGGTTCAGTTGTTTTTCCTGATGCGACTCTGAAAGTATATTTGACCGCTTCGCCACTTGTGCGTGCGCAACGACGAGTCGCACAAACTGGTGGTGTCGTTGAACAAATAGCCGATGCAATCGCTGCGCGTGATTCGCAGGACAGCACTCGCAGTGATAGCCCGCTGTTGAAAACTGACGATGCGATTACGATTGATACGAGCAATCGTTCAATTGATCAAGTGTTAGACCAAATTGTTGCACTTCTGCCACAACAATCATGACCCAAGTTGACACAACACTCGCCGGTCAAGGTCGCGTCGGGAAAATCTTTTATGGACTAATTCGTGGAATTCTTGCCATCTTGTGTCGATCCTATTTTCGACTCAGCATCACTGGAAAAAGCAACATTCCGAAAACTGGTGCATTTATTTTGGCGCCTATCCATCGATCCAATGTTGATACCCCGATTGCCAGCGCAACGACGAGACGCCGGTTGCGGTTTATGGGCAAGGACAGTTTGTTCAAGATAAAACCAATTGCTTCAATACTTTCGACACTTGGCGGGTTTCCAGTCACCAGAGGTACTGCAGATCTTGAAGCGCTCAAGCGTTGTCTCGCTGTTCTAGCGCTGGGTGAACCGATTGTGATGTTTCCAGAAGGCACACGACAATTCGGACCCACGATTCAGCCGCTTTTTGATGGCGCTGCTTATTTGGCAATTAAGGCGGGTGTGCCGATTGTGCCTGTTGGGATTGGTGGCACAGAAGATGTCATGCGCAAAGGTTCTAAATTTATTTACCCCAAAAAGTGCACCGTGATAATCGGTGTACCGTTGCTACCCCCACAGGCGCAAACTGGCAGAACCCCGCGATCTGCAACAACAGAGTTAACTGCCCAACTTAAGCAATCTTTACAGGAGTTGTTTGACCTTGCGCAGGCAAAGGCTCACAAATAGCTAGTTAACGCTTTTCGCATTGAAATCAAGTCAGCGACGCCACAGACTTCGCGTGCCGAATGCATCGAAAGCTGCGGTATCCCAACATCAACCGTGTCGATTCCGAGCCGCGTCGCTGTGATCGGACCAATTGTTGTTCCGCACGGCATATTATTTTTAGAGACAAAAGTCTGATACGAAACTTTTGCTGTTTCACACGCTCGAACAAATAGCGCAGCAGAGGTTGTTGAGGTTGCATAGCGTTGATTTGAATTAATTTTTATTGCGGGGCCCTGATTGATAATCGGAGCATGCGCCAAGTCATGTCGCTCGGGATAGTTGTGGTGTACGGCGTGAGCATTATCTGCCGAAACACAACTCGACTGCGATAGAGCCTGCAAAAAATCAACTCGATCAAGACCATTTGCTGCTGCGAGTCGTTCAAGTGTGTGTTCAAGAAATGGTCCAGCGGCACCAGTCGCGCTCGATGACCCAACTTCTTCATGATCAAATAATCCAACGATTGAAGTTGTTTGATTTTCTTGCGATGCAATTAGGGCACTGATCGCCGCCCAACAGGATGCTTGATTATCAAGTCGTCCACTCGCCAATAATGACTCATCAACACCGATAATTTTTGCAGGTGATGTGTCAAAAAGATTCGCATCAAACGAAACTATTTCGCTGGTCTTGGTATTGATTTTCTTGGCGACCCAATCTGAGAAATCTGGTGCACCGGTTGATGTTGCCCACGCCGGCGAAAGATGTAGATGTTTATCTAATACGAGACCTTTCTCGTTGAGTTCAGGATCTAAATGAATTGCCAGCTGCGAGATGCGCGCAAGCGGAGTCGAATCGTGGAACAACCTGACCGTGCCATCTCGCAGGACAACCTTTCCGGCAATTCCAAGGTCGCGATCCAGCCAACTATTTAGTAGTGGTCTGCCATAAATTTCGATCTGTAGAGTTTTCCAACCGAACCGATTTTCGTCTGGCTTCGGCTTAATTTTGAGGCACGGCGAATCAGTATGGGCGCCAATGATTCGAAACTGTTCAATAGGTTTCGATCCAACTCTCCACGCAATTAAAGAACCTGAACGACGAATAAAACCATTTAACGAACTTTTGGTCAGTTTCGGTAGCCCCGAACAATCAATAAATTTTTCGGCAATTAATTGTTTAGCAATGAAGTCGACTAAGTGATGGGAAGTTGGCGAAGAATCAAGTTGTTCACATAGGTCATCTAAAAGTTTCGTCGTCACGGATTAATCGACGAAAGCGATATGTCTTGTCCAAAGAAAGAGCAAGATGTGTTTTGTATGCTGGTGGCGCTGACTTCAAATTTCGCTGCACAAATTGAAAGTGCGTCTCGTTGTGTGAACGAGAGAAATGCAATACCCGTGAAAAGTGCCAGCATCAAAATCTTCGAGACGAGTGATTTGACGAATTTGAGCACAAAAAGCCAAGCCAGAGCGCTACCACCCATAGATCCAAGCCCAATATTTTTTGCAGTTTCGGCATTCAGTGAAAATAGGTCCATGTCATCTAGTCTGTCATGACAATGAGTGATCAACGGGTACACCTTTCGGCAAGCGGTCCACCAGAGACTATTATTCCGCCAATTAATTCTGCGCTACGAATCCGACTGGATGTCGCACTCGCTTGTGCGTTAAGTGAACGAAGAGGGGAAGTTTCCAAAGTTGTAGCCGACAACCCAACTCTTTTAGAAGGGTGGGCGAATATTGGCGATCTGAGTGAACCGGGCATTGACGCTTATATGGCATACAGAGTCGGATATCACCGAGGTCTTGACACATTGCGAGCAAACTCTTGGCGAGGTTCTGGATATGTGAGGTGGGCACGAGAGTCAAATCGTGGTTTCTTGAGATGTCTCGGGGGGCTGGCAAAACAATCTCGTTTGATCGGTGAACTTGACGAAGCAGTGCGCTGCGACCAATTTCTTTTGCAACTCGATCCAAGCGGCGAAGCATCTAAATAGTTTTCTTGCGGTCACTTAATGAAGGATCAAGTGACTGCAGCAATTTTTGCTGGTGGTGCTAGTTCTCGTTTCGGATCGCCTAAAGCCAATGCACAAGTTGATGGCGAAGAGTTCGTCGTGCGCATTGCGCGCTCGATTCGCCAAACAGGTATTGAGCGAGTGCTACTTGTCGGCGGATCTAAAGCAGATGCAAAAAGATGGCACCTAGAGTTTGTTGAAGACGAAACAGCGGATGCAGGACCGTTGATGGCATTACTCTCGGCGCTTCACAAAATAGAAACTGAAATATTGTTGACCATGCCATGTGATGTGCCTTGGATTGATTCAGAGACATGCAACATGATTTCGGAATTTGACCTAGATTTTGATCTGCAAGTCGCTACTACGCAAGTGCCACAGTGGCTCTGCAGTGCGTGGCATAGACGAACAATGACCCATCTTGAACAACAATTTGCCACAGGAGAGCGGGCAATTCATCGTGCCGTGACTGGTTTGTCGGTTAAATTTTTACAATTTGCAGCAAAAGATCTAAGAAATATCAACACCCCAGATGATCTGCTTGAATAATTTAACTCGACTGATCAATCTATTAATCTTGCTGTTTCAACTAGCCTAAAGATATGTCTGTTCAAGAGATTTCAGTAAACGAACTAATTGAATTAGTTGAGAGTGGTTCTCTCGTTGTTGATGTGCGAGAACCAGATGAATACGTTTCGGGACACATACCCGGCGCAATTCTCGTCCCATTGTCAACCGTTTTAGAGAACTCAAGCGAATTCGTGTCTGAAGATACTGTCTATGTTGTTTGTCGAAGTGGTGGTCGCAGCATGCAGGCTTGTGAGCTTTTGCATGACAACGGAATCGTCAATGTCGTCAATGTCGCTGGTGGCACGATGGGATGGATCAGCCTCGGCAATGAAGTAGTGACAGGAGAGAATCCAAGTTGACATTTCGTTGGGTGGAAGATGACATTGCTTTAAACGAGGTAATCGACGAAATTATTGTTGGCTCTCGATACGCGATTGACACCGAATTTCATCGCGAGAAGACTTACTACCCGAAATTGGCTCTCGTCCAGCTGAAATGGGGATCACAGACTGCTCTTGTTGATCCACTAGCGGTTGATCCTCGCGGCCTTGCTCGGTTATTTGAAAATGACATCTTGGCGGTATTTCATGCCGCCCAGCAAGATTTAGAAGTTTTGCGTCATGCATCACTTGTTGCCCCGCGAAATATTTTTGATTGTCAGATCGCCGCCGGGTTTCTTGGATTTTCTACGCCTTCGCTGGCGACACTGGTTCAGGCTCATAAAAAAATCACGCTTTCAAAAGGTGACCGCCTAACAGATTGGTTGCGACGCCCGTTGACATCGGCACAATGCATTTACGCTGCTGACGACGTCGCCCACTTGTTAGACCTACATGACCAACTGTCGGCTCAACTAACCGAACTTGGTCGCACCGGGTGGGTTGATGATGCTTGCAAGGATCTTGTTGCACGACCAACGGGTCCGATTGAATCACATCTTGCGTGGCTCAAACTTAAGGAGTCTCGTTCGCTTAAAGGTGCCTCGCGAGGTGTTGCCCAATCACTCGGGCAGTGGCGCGAAGAGAGAGCGATGCGAAGTGATTATCCTCCAAGAAGAGTGATGTCAGATATGGCTCTACTCGGAATTGCTCAGCGAGTTCCAAAAAGTGTCGAGGAACTTGCATCAACGCGCGGGGTTGACGACCGCCATCTCTCCTCAGAATTCTGTAAAGAGATTATGGCTGCAATTCGCGAAGGGGCACAGCTCATCGTCGAGCTACCTGGTCAAGAGAACGATGATGTAGAAAAGTGGGCGAGACCAGCACTGACACTTATAACCGCATGGATCGGCGAACTTGCGCGTGTTCACAAAATCGATGCATCACTCCTTGCAACTCGCAGTGACATCAGTGCTTTTCTGAAAAAGTCTCCCGAAGCGCGACTGTTGCAAGGCTGGAGAGCCGAAGTCGTTGGCGATGACCTCAAGCAGATAATCGCCGGAACCGTGGGTTTGAGTGTTGATCGTGACGGACATCTCAAACTGATTCAGGCAGAGAATGCTTAATGCCACAATTTAAGGCGATTTTGTTGCTAGTCTCTTTGCCAATGTCTAACCACTAGGCGGTGACCAAAACCGGTAGCCGCCCCAGAGAAAATTTGGAGCCCTATCGTGAAAAAGGGTCGTCATCGTCGATTCGAGGAAGCACGTCGTCTGAAGCAAACAGGCCCGACTGCCGAAGATCTTGGTGTTTCGCGTGAAAGCAAGTCGAAGACTCAAGAAGACGAATATGCAGCCATAGCCGAACGCTATGGCGTGAGATTCGACGAAGACGGTGAAGAGCTCTCCGACGAGTTCACCGATGAAGACAAACAATAACTAGC
>CAMCUE010000078.1 GCA_945878705.1 Ferrithrix thermotolerans DSM 19514
CGTCCAATCGGTTTGCAGTAACGCTGCTCGAACTGTGCGACCCATAAATTCTCCCCTTATTTTTTGACTTAATTGCTTTCTAAACTATCAGCGAGGACACTCTCAACATAAGCCCGAATCTTTGTGTTGCCAAAGTCGTACGCCATCAACTGATCACGAATCCAGCCATTATCGCGCTCCCACTGTTCATCAGAAACCGTAAGCAGATAATCCAAAATTCGACCAATCTCTTCTTCACTTGGATCATTTGTCCAAAACGGACCCTTCTCCCCAAACTCCAAAGGCTTACCAAACCGGTGAGTCTTTTGAAATCGGGGCGCTGCGGCTATGAAGCCGGTTTTACAGCCAAGAACTAATGACTCATAGCCAAGCGAGCTCTGATCGGTCAGAACAATTGTTGAAGACTTAATAAATTCGTAGGAAGAATTAGAAGAAGTCCGTCGATTGAGAGTCAAGTCTGTTGTTTTGAAATAGTTGCCAAAGTATTCATTTTCCTGATGATGTTGCACTGGACCAGATTCAAACCCAATTACATTTAATTTTTGACTGACTGATTTAAGGACTTTGGCAAAATTTTGATAGAACATATCGCCGACATCATTTTTTGCAACGATATATGTCGAGCGAAAAGTTGATATCCAACTGATATCCAATGGTTCATTGGATCTCGACTTGTTTGCAAATTGGTTTGCTTTGATACTTCCTGAAGAGACACCATTGAATTTTGCATAATTTGGGATTTGCGAAATCCAGGCTGGTCCAAAAGCGAACAGTTGATCAATCTCCCATGTTCCGAACGGACCTGTTTCTTTAAGTAACTGTGGAATTTCAAAGCCGATGTCTAGGCGCCATCCGTTTTGGATGAGGGCAACTTGGTAAGTTACATTCTTGCGGCGCTTAAGTTGCCACATGGTTGCATTGTTGTCAGTCCGCGAAAGAATCAGTTTTGGTTTAACGAAGTCGATATATGCCTCGATGTATGCGAGTGCGCCGAGGCGTATTTTTGGCACAGCACGCAATAGCGCACGCATATTGATACTTTCACCGCGAATGTCCAACACATGTGGTTTGTGATGTGCGAACATCTCGTCTAGCGGGCTTGCCGTGCCTCGATCAATGATCAATAAATCAGCTTGTGGTGGTTTTCGCCACACCCGCTTTGTCCTTCGAAAATACTTATACGCCCGTTGCAAGAATTGCAGAAACGACTTCATTTTGAATTACGAATAGTACGGGTTGGCACCTGTGGAATGGTCAGTAATGTCACGCACCCGAGTAATCGCCGGCACTTGCTCGACGAGCATTGTCTGCACACCTTCGAGCATTGTCTGTCGGCTCATTGAACAGCCGTGACACCCACCGCCCATCGTGAAATATGCAGTGCCTTCTTTGTCATGGCCTGAAAATGTTACGAACCCACCGTGCGCCGCAAGTGCAGGGTTCACTTCGCTAAACACAATGGTTTCAATCTGCGCGGAGATCTCATCATCCGAAACAAGCCCATCGACATGTGCCTTGAGTGGCTTATTCGGATTGCGAATTAACAAACCTTTAGCGTCATCGTGGTCTAATTCTGCGCCACGAAGTAAATCTAAATCTTTGGCACCAATAATTATTTTCAAACCGTCAATTGTGCGTACTTCGTCAGTGAACGCAGCCTTAACAAATTCGTCGAACACGAGGTCGTAGCGAAAATCTTCGCCTGGTCCAGAAAGAATCTCGAGCCGTAAACCAAGTCGCTCTCGCTCAGTTTCTGCATCTCGTAGTTCAATTAATTTTGCATGTGCGATCGGAGTGATCGTAACTAGCGTGTCTTTTATGGCAGGCGCAACGCCAGCGAGAGGGCTTACTTGACTCATTGACACCAAGGCTATCTGTGGTTTCTAGGGCTATCTGTGGTTACTAGTTGGCGACAGTTGGTTGTTAGAGTGTTGTTAATACGCACGGGGAGTCCACTGGTTCGGTGGGCTGAGAGGGTGGCCGCCGTCACCGACCCGCACACCTGATCTGGGTAATGCCAGCGGAGGAAGCGAACATGGTAACCACATCTCTAATTTTTGCCGGAGGTCTCGCCCTCAGCGATACGACCCTGCGAGCAGTTCGCGAATTCACCGAATTTGATTTGGTGATTGCTGCCGACTCTGGTTTACATTCTGCTCAAAAACTTGGGCTAACTGTAGATGTCGTAATCGGGGATATGGACTCAGCGGATGCAAATGCGCTCGCCGAAGCTAGGTCACGCGGTACAAAAATTATCCAACACGACCGTGACAAAAATTTTACTGACTTACATTCGGCACTTTTATACGCCGCTGAATGTGGAACTAAAAGAATTGTGGTAGTCACTGCGGGTGGTGGGCGCCTTGACCACCAACTTGGCGTCATCGCTGCAATGTTTGATCCGATTCTTAAAAAAGTTGATGTCCAAGCGCTGTGGGATGACTCGAAAATATTCGCTCTGCAGGGTGAGACAACACGCAGATTTAAAGCCGAGATTGGCGACATAGTTGGGCTGCAGGCATATGGATCTACCGCAACTGGAGTCAGCACAACTGGTTTGCGATGGAAACTCAGCAACGAATCTCTCAAAGTGTATGAAACACGCGGTGTCAGTAACGAAGTTACTGACAACCAAGTTTCGGTTTCAATCGCCCATGGCCAACTTTTAATAATTCATCAACAGAAAGCAACAAACTAGTGGCACAAAAAAAACTAAAGCATAATTTTAAAAATATATTTCTGCGCGCTGCTTTGCTTGGCTCACTCGTCAGTGCCTGCACAAACAGTTCTCCAACCGATAATTCTTCAACTAAACAAGATGATCCAAAGAACTCAGATCAAGTTACTTTGACGCTTCTCGCCTATGACTCATTTACTCCTTCTGAAAATATCTTTGATGCGTTCACACTTGAAACTGGCGTCAAAGTCGAAATCGCACTTGGTGGCGACGCCGGCGAATTAGTAACCAAAGCCGCACTAACGGCGGGTAACCCGCAGGGCGATGTGTTGTGGGGAGTTGATAACACATTGTTGTCTAGAGCAATTGAAGCAAAAATTTTCTCGGCGTATGAAACAAAAAATACGAATGAGCTTGATCAAAGCGCGCGCAAGTTAGTAGCAAACAATGAAGTCTCGCCTGTTGACACAGGCGATGTTTGCCTTAATTACGACGTCAAATGGTTTGCCGATCGCAAGATTGCACCACCATTAACTTTGCGTGCATTGACTTCGGCGAATTATGCAAACCTGCTGGTCGTACCGAGTCCAATTACATCGTCGCCGGGACTGGCGTTCATGCTCGCGACTATCGCCGAATTCGGCGAAGATGGTTGGGGCGAATATTGGCAACAACTTAAACAAAATGGTGTGTTAATTGTTGATGGCTGGAACGAGGCTTACTACACAGAGTTCTCCGGCTCATCTGGCAAAGGAGACAGACCGATCGTTGTTAGTTACGGATCTAGCCCTCCTGCAGAAATGATCTACGCGAGCCCAAAGCCAGCCACTGCACCAACTGCAGTGGCTGCTCTCACCTGTTACCGTCAAGTTGAATTCGCCGGTGTTCTACGCGGAACAAAACACCAGCGTGAAGCCGAAATGCTTGTTGATTATTTGACGAGCGTTGCATTTCAACAAGATCTTCCGTTGACGCTGTTCGTCTACCCTGCTAACACAAAAGCGAAACTTCCTGCAGAGTTTCTCAAGTATTCAATGCGCCCAGAATTGCCATTACAAATTGACCCAGAATTAATCGCTAAAAATCGAACCACGTGGCTTGATACATTCACGAATAAGGTCTTGCGCTAATCATTAGCAACTAAGTTCTCATGATTCATTTTTAATGATCAACGCTTACCGCCACACAAGTAAATGGTTGGTTGTTGTGCCTATTGTTGTGATGCTGCTGTTCGTAGTCGCACCAGTATTGAATATTTTTTCAATGGCAATTCAAATTGATTCGTTTGCGTTACTCACGTCGCCGACTACTCGAAATGTTGTGTGGTTCACAACTTGGCAAGCGATCATCAGCACTATTGTGGTTCTTTTCTTTGCAATGCCGATTGCTGCGATAACAGCAAATTTTGATTTTTTCGGACGACGTATGTTGATCTCACTTATTAGCGTGCCGTTCATTTTGCCAACAGTTGTAGTCGGCGTCGCATTTCTCGAGCTTCTTCCAACGAGTATTCACCGAAGTGCATTGGCGATAATTATTGCTCACATATATTTTAACTTCGGGCTTGTAGTGCGAATTATTTCGACGCGGTGGCAACAAATCCATCCATATCTAGATGATGCCGCTCGCACTCTTGGCGCTTCGAGAACACGACTGTTTTTAACCGTCACTTTGCCTTTGCTCAAGAAATCGTTGCGTTCAGCGGGATTACTGGTGTTCTTGATGTGCTTCACCTCGTATGGAGTTGTTCGCATCTTGGGTGGCCCTGCAAGATCAACAATTGAAACAGAGATTTATTTTCGAGCAATGCAACTCGGCGATGTCTCGGGTGCGTTGGTTCTTTCTATTTCGCAACTGCTTGTAGTCGGGGTTTTGATTTTATTCATGACACAAATCGGCACAACAAAATCAGCAGAATTTAGACAGACGGTTTATTCAAGAATCCGTAGGCCGCAAAACTTTGGTCAGAAACTATTTATTGCGTCAATTGCGCTCATAAGTACAGTTGCTGTGCTTGCGCCGCTGATCAGTGTGGTGCGCCGATCAATTTTGGTTGGCGACCGCGTTAACTTTTTTGCATGGCACAAAATCCTTACAGACCCAGAAATATTCAAGTCATTGACGACTTCACTGAAATATGCAGCTTTTACAATTGCCGTCTCAACGACCATTGGTTTATTCAGTGCATGTGCAGTTATCTACGGCTCAACGCGATACAAGTTTTTGAATATTCTGACGGCGTTGCCAGTCGTAGTTTCGGCAGTCACCCTTGGCCTCGGATTAATTATCACATTTGATGTAAACCCAATTGATTGGCGCGGGGCTTGGCTGATGATGCCAATTGCGCACTGCTTGGTTGCAATCCCAATTGTGATGCGAATAATTTCGCCAACAATTCGAGACTTACCTAACGGGTTGCGCGACGCTTCGCAGACATTGGGTGCAACATCTTGGAAAATGTGGCGAACAATAGACCTGCGCATCATTCAACCCGCTCTATTAACCGCAGCAGCGGTCGCTTGCGCTGTTTCGCTCGGAGAGTTCGGCGCGAGCAGTTTTCTAGTCCGACGCAATAACGAAACATTGCCACTGATGATTTCGCAACTACTAAGTCGTCCCGGAGAAACTATTCAAGCTCAGGCATACGCGATTGCAACCTTATTGATCGTTGCTTGCGTTGCGATTATCGGTGTTGTCGATTATTTCGGCACAGAGAAACACAGATAAACGAGCTATCTAAATGTTGGATTGTCGCAACCTCGTCGTTACTTACGAGTCAACGCCGGTGCTGCAGAACCTCTCTATATATATAGGTGCTGGTGAAATCGTCGCCTTGACTGGCCCGAGTGGTTCGGGCAAAACGACATTGCTGCGATGCATCGCAGGTCTTGAAGTAGTTGATTCTGGCACGATTCATTTGAGTGGCCAAGAGATCACCGCCAAACCGGCACATTTGCGTCGAATCGGCTTGGTGTTTCAAGACAATCAGTTGTTTCCGCATTTAAATGTTGCCGAAAATATCGCATACTCACTTAAGATTCAACGCACTAAACAGAAGCTAATTGATGAAAAAGTCGCAGAAGTTCTCGAACTCGTGGGGCTAACCCATCTATCTCAGCGCGAAGTTTTTAAACTTTCGGGTGGTGAGGCAAAACGTATTTCA
>CAMCUE010000079.1 GCA_945878705.1 Ferrithrix thermotolerans DSM 19514
GCAACTGCATGTTCAAGTGGCCCACCTTGGCTACCAGGGAAAACAGCCTTATCGATAATCGGCGCAAGTTCTGCGCGACACAAAATGCAACCGCCGCGTGGGCCACGCAAAGTTTTGTGTGTCGTAAATGTGACTACATCTGCAAATGGCACTGGGTTTGGATGTGCGCCACCCGCAACGAGTCCAGCAATGTGTGCGATATCAAACATCATGTATGCGCCAACTTCGTCGGCAATTTTTTTAAATGGTTCTGGCTCAAGTCGGCGTGGATAAGAAGTTGTACCTGCAACAATCAGTTTCGGCTTATGTTCAATTGCTAGTTCTCGAATCTCGTCAAAGTTCAAACGCTCGTCAGTTGCGCCGACTTTAAACGAGTGAAACTTATACAAAATTCCACTTGCGTTTACCGGGGAACCATGCGTTAAGTGACCGCCGTGATCAAGGCTCAAACCTAAAACTGTGTCACCTGGTTTAAGTAGGCCGAGATACACAGCCATGTTTGCGCTGGCACCCGAATGCGGTTGAACATTTGCATGATCGGCGCCGAATAATTTTTTCACTCTTTCGATTGCAAGTGCCTCAACATCATCGACGACGGCATTGCCACCGTAATAACGCTTGCCTGGGTAGCCCTCACTATATTTATTTGTCAAAACTGAACCTGTTGCAGCCATCACATCTGGTGAAGTGAAGTTCTCGCTGGCAATTAATTGCAACCCGGTTGATTGTCGCACGCGCTCGGCCTCAAGCAGGTCAAAAATTGCAGTGTCACGATTCGTTTCAGATGGCCAGGTCATTATTTACTTCTTTCGTTTTAAGATCTTTTGTTCTCTGACAACTCAATTTCACGAAGTTGCTCAACTCTGCGCTGATGTCGACCACCTTCAAATTCGGTGCTTAGAAACTTATCAACTATTTGTTCTGCAAGTTCTGGCGTCACGACCCGCGCGCCAATCGACAGCACGTTTGCGTTGTTATGCGATCGTGCCATTTCGGCCAAATAAAGATCGTTGCACAGCGCTGCACGCACACCGTTTATTTTGTTGGCCGCAATCTGCTCGCCTTGCCCGCTGCCACCGAGAACGATTCCGATATCGGCTTTATTGTCGCGCACCGCCCGAGCAACATTGGCACAAAATTCCGGATAGTCAACACTCTGGGTTGAATCTGTTCCGTGATCAGCAACTGAAAAATCTTTTGCGTTTAGAAACGAAATTAAATGTTGTTTTAGTTTAAAACCAGCATGGTCAGAGCCAATAGCAATGCGTTTCACGCTATGGCCCATACATTCATCGTAGTTACTAAGAAATCACCCGAGTAGGGCTTTAATCTTCTGAGTTAGAGCACTCGAGAGAAACTCGCTTCCTACGAGGTTTAAATGCGATGGGTCAGAATAAATAATTTTACTATCAATTATTGGTCTACAAAGATCGTTGATACATATCAAATTAGCGGGGTCAAAAGTTGAGACAGAATTTAGTCCAGCAAGATCTAATTCAAGCAAAGCATAGATTTCATTTCGTCGTATCTGGTCAGAGTACTTACTGCTTTCAATTCTTGGGTGCGGTTGAATAATTGAAATCCCTAAATCGATAGTTACAGACGGAGCTTCAAAGATTATGAGCACTGGAACTTTCTGGTTTTGAACGAGTTGCACGGCTTCCGTTGTCGCTGAAACGATTGAGTCAACTCGTCTTTTAAACTCATTTGGCAGACGGCCGTCGCCCCCGGGGAGACGATATTCATCGCCCATGTACCTCGTCGCCGAGTTTCCAAAAATTACCAGAGACGGCTTGGACACGCGATTTCCCTCACACCAACTGGAATGCCAATTCATGTCAACGCGATATTCGCAACCCTCCACTAATTCAAGTAGTCGACTTTGAATATCTTCACACCAACTCACTCCCAATGGTGCCCGCATCGCCATCGGGCACCCAGCTGTTGCCAAGACTGAAACGTTGTAGCCAAGTTCGTTTCCCGACTTGATTACCCCATCTGCGAAGGCTCTGGCCTGAGAGTCACCGAACAGGAAAATCGTTCCTTTTGAATCTTCGACCCTAAACGTACATTTCTCTTTAGACCACTGATCTGACTGAGCTGTAAACCCGCAATCATCTGCGGCTCCAGCAAGTGATTTCACTTCTGGTTGGGTGAGTCCGAGTCCGGTGTTTGCAAGACGCCCCACGAGAACACTTGCCAAGAGAGGAATAACTATGCAGAGAGCCACAAGTCGAAGTACTCGGACTCCAGTGATGCTTCGATTCTGTCGAATTGGTTGCTCAAACCAAACATACGAAATGATTGTGGGAGCCAGCGAAATAAAACCAGCCAATAAAGCAATGGGTGCGTTTTCTGGCCAAAGGGTCAGGCTGAAAACAGTAAAAGGCCAATGCCATAAGTACCATCCATAGGACAAGTCGCCAAGGCGAGCCAAAGGCCTAATTGACATTAACTGTGACAATCTTTCTGAATTGTGACCAGCAATTATTAAACCACCAGTTCCTAAAACGGGTCCAAGCGCGACATACCCAGGAAACGCGGTGTACGAGCTGAGTTGAGTCACAGACCAAACAATTGCTACAACTGAAAAAATAAATATTCCGCTAGCCATCTTCTTGAATATCTTCCCCCTTAAGCGAACAATTGCAAGAAGAACTCCAACACCAAACTCCCAAATCCGACTTGGTGTTCCGAAAAAAGCAAAACGTTCAGGTAACGGTGTCAAGCGGTATCCGAATGACAGCAGTGCCCCAAAGACGAACGAGAGGATACTTATTACAGCGACGGCAGAACCAAGGAGTACTTGCTGGCTTCGCTCTGAAAACCTAGAGACTAATTTCCAAGCGGCAAGAAGTGAGATTGGCAGCAGAAAATAAAACTGCTCCTCGACGGCCAACGACCACATGTGCCGAAACGGATTCATCGCGAGTGAAAAATAAGTATTCTCGAGAAACATATATGCATTCGCATAAAACAAAGATGCTGCCTGAGCAGTCTTGGCCACTTCCTGCTGGCCACCAAAAGGCGAGATAACAAAAACTGATAGTCCAAGAGTCACAACGGTCACCAGCGCCAAAGCAGGAAGAAGTCTTCTTGCGCGCCGTGAATAAAATTCTCTGAAGCTAATCGTTCCTGTAAGTTTCAGCTCTCTAACCAAAATCTGAGAAATCACAAAACCAGAAATGACGAAAAACATGTCGACGCCAATAAAACCACCAGGTAGACCAATACCTGAGTGGTAAATAACCACCAACAAAACCGCTAGGCCTCTTAACCCTTGAATGTCTTGGCGAAAGTAATTTTGTTGACTATCGCTTGTCATGATCCCACAGCCTAGAACTCAATGGCACCATCAGTAGCAGGGCGTATTGTGAGTAGTCATGTCACTTGACCCGCGAACTCCTGTGCTTGTTGGACAAGGGCAGATTCTCAATCGTGCCACGAATCTGGCCGATGCACGCGAACCTGCGTTGCTGATCGCTGACGCGATTCGTAGTGCGACAACTGATGCTGGCTTGAGCACTGTGCCCGATGTTGACGCGCTAAATATCGTGCGAATGTTGTCGTGGAGATATACAAATCCTGCACACACTGTTGCCGCACTTCTTGGGATAAATGCACGCTCACTTGGCATCACTCCGCACGGAGGCAACATGCCGCAATTAGTTATCAACAAACTCGCTCACGAAATCCAAAACGGAGAACTAGACATCGCGATAGTTGCAGGTGGTGAGTCAAGTTATTCGCGATCTCGGGCGCAAAGAGAAAATGCAACACTTAATTGGACAGCAGAAACACAGGGCACTCCAGCACCGCTACAAGTTATTGCTGACGCGGCGATGAGTAGCCCTGAAGAAATTGCGCGCAAGATTTTTCTACCGGTGCAGATTTACCCGATGTTTGAAACTGCGATTCGTGCGAGTGTAAATCGCAGTATTGACGATCAAGAAAAACTGATTAGCGAATTGTGGTCGCGATTCAGTGCTGTCGCCGCAACAAATCCGAACGCATGGAGTCAAACTGCGCTCAGCGCGGATCAGGTTAGAACAGTCACCCCAAAAAATCGGCTGATCGGCTCGCCATATCGCAAAGTAATGAACTCAAACAATCAAGTTGATATGGCAGCGGCCTTGATTATTTGCTCAGCCGAAAAAGCAATGCAACTCGGTATTGCCAAAGATCGCTGGGTTTTTCTCACTTCGGGCACAGATTGCCACGAGCACTACTACATTTCAAATCGATATTCATTTTCTGATACACCGGCTGTGCGGCTTGGTGGCGCAATGGCGTGCGAACTCGCTGGCGTTTCGCTTAGTGATATTTCGTTAGTTGATTTATATTCGTGCTTTCCATCGGCGGTGCAACTCGGCGCGAAATCTCTGAACCTTCCACTCGATCAACAACTCACAATCACCGGTGGCCTTTCGTTTGCTGGCGGCCCGTGGAACAACTATGTGATGCACGCGATCGCAACGATGATGATCAACCTGCGCCATGACAATAGTTCGACACAAAACGGTTTCATTTGGGCCAACGGCGGTTACGCCACGAAACATTCATTTGGTGTCTATTCATCAACGCCACCTGCAAACGGTTTTCGAAGTGGCTCACCGCAGTCAACGATTGATGCGCTTAAACAGCGCGAACTTGCTTCGACTGACCAAGCAGCCAGCGATGTCGCCGGGCAGGCAACAATTGAGGCTTACACGGTGATGCACAATCGCGACGGCGAACCCGAAACTGCCATCGCCGCAGTGTTGCTCAAAGACTCACGTCGTGCATGGGCAACTTCTTTAGATCTTCAAGTCGCAACTGCATTGTGCACTGACGAATGGGTCGGCCGCAAAGTCAACCTCAACCCCGACGGCAAACTTCAGATTTAACCCACCAAATTAATTTTTGCGGGCGAGGGCGATGCGGTCGCGCTGAGAATAATCTTGGCGAATTTCAATATCTACAAAACTGTTCTTGCCGAGCAGATTGCGAATTTCTGCACCTTGTTCGTGACCGATTTCAAGCACCAGCAAACCATCAGTTACGAGCCACTCGCCTGCCTGCGAAATGATTTGGCGATATGCATCAAGTCCATCCGAGCCAGCGAACAGCGCAAGGTGTGGTTCGTAGTCGCGAACTATTGATTCAATATTCGGGTCATACAACGCGATGTAAGGAGGATTACTGACAACCAAATCAAAACTATTTTTAAGTTCGCTTGGCAGAGCCGAAAACCAGTCGCCCTGAACGATGTGCATATCTCCATCAACCAAACCCAATCCCGCCAAATTTGCACGAGCAACATCTAATGCATCATCTGAAAGATCAGTTAACCAAACTTCAGCACTCGCAAGTGGCAACTCGCTAGCGATTGCTAAACCAATTACTCCACTGCCGGTGCCTAAATCTGCGATTCGCAATTTGCGGTCTATTTTTTGTTTTGTATCACGCATTAAATCGATCGCAACTTGTACAACAAGTTCAGTTTCTGGGCGTGGAATCAACACTCGCTGATCAACAAGAACATCCAGATGTCTAAATGCCCAGCGACTCATCACATATTGCAACGGTTCGCCGGCCAATCGCCTGCCTACTAATTTTTGTAACGCAAGACCACAACGCTCGCTCACTAAATCAGATACCGCCGAGTCAAACTCTGCACGGTCTAATCCGCTTGCATGTTCACATAGCCACCTGGCTTCTTGCTCATTGCCGAGACTTACAGCAGTTGCTTTTAGCAACTCTCCCCATGAAATTGTTTCGTCGCTATTCACGACAAAAGTTATTTCTCGCCAGAGTCTGCCAACTGCTCGGTC
>CAMCUE010000080.1 GCA_945878705.1 Ferrithrix thermotolerans DSM 19514
TGAACGCCAGCAATCTGGCCACACAGTTTGGTTAGATGTAACGATTAATCACGAGTTATTCGCGCGATATTCCGCCGACGGCGTAATCGTTGCAACACCCACAGGGTCAACTGCATATTCAATGTCTGCACGCGGCCCTGTTGTCTCACCTCGCCATCGCGCGATGCTGCTTACGCCCGTTTCGCCGCACATGTTGTTTGACCGCAGTCTTGTGCTCGGGGCAACCGAAATGTTGAGCATGCAAGTTGTCGGTTCGCGTCCAGCTGAGTTAGTAATAGATGGTCGGCATGTTGCAACACTCGATCATGGCGACTGTGTTTCATATGAGGGGGATAGTTGCACGGCGCAATTCGTCCGCTTTAAACAGCCACAGTTTCACCAAATAGTGCGCGCCAAGTTTGGATTAGGAGACGAATAATGCTGAGTGAGCTACATATCGAAAATCTCGGAGTAATCGAGAAGCTTGAAGTTGTGCTGACCAATGGGCTGACTGCATTAACTGGCGAGACTGGTGCGGGTAAGACGATGCTCGTTGAAGCGATCAGTTTGCTTGTCGGCGAGCGAGCCGACGCGACAATCGTGCGCCCCGGAGCCCAAGAAGCACGAATCGAAGGTCGGTTCATTGACGGTGATACCGAAGTCGTGCTGACTCGTGTAATCCCAAATGATGGGCGGTCGCGGGCCTACATCAACGGTCGGCTAGCAACAGTTGCCAATTTATCTGAACAAGGCTCATCGCTCGTTGATCTGCATGGGCAACATGCGCATCAAAGTTTGCTCGGTATGGCGGCACAGCGGTCAGCGCTCGACCAGTTTGCGTCAATTGACTTAACTGAGCTACGCAATGCTCGCGCAAGGTTGACCGAAATCGATGCGAACCTAGCGGCAATCGGCGGTGATGAGCGTGCTCGCGCAAGAGAGATTGATTTGTTGGCGTTTCAAGTCGAAGAAATTAGCAATGCTGGGCTTGACGACCCGAATGAAGATCAGGCACTTGAACGCGACGAAGATTTGCTGGCAGACGCAGTTGCACACCGTGAAGCACTTTGGCAGGCAGTTGCGGCATTAACGCAAGACGACGGCGCTCAAGACACGATTGGTCAGGCAGTTGCAAGTTTTGGTCATCGCGATGCGCTCAATGATCTCGCAACTAGGTTGCGCACGATACAACAAGAACTTAGCGATGTGGTTTCTGATCTGCGGGTAAAAGCAGAGTCGACCGAAGAAAATCCAGAACGACTTGAAGAGATTCGAAAACGCCGTCACCTGCTGGTTGATCTTCGGCGCAAATATGGTGAGTCACTAGACGACGTTATTAAGTATGGTCAAGAAGTCGCTGATCGTCTCGCCGAGCTACAGGGCTACGAGGCTCGGGCGGCACTTTTAGATTCTCAAAAAAAATTAGCACTCGAAGATTTATCAAAAGCCGAAAAAATAGTTGGTACAAAGCGTCGTGAGGCCGCACCGAAACTCGCGGCGGCCGTTGAATCGCATCTCAAGACTCTGGCAATGGTTAATGCTTCGTTGGCAATCAATGTTGGTGATGATCCGGGTGACGAGGTGTCAGTTTTGCTTTCAGCGAACCCGGGCTCGCCACTTCTGCCGTTGACAAAAGTGGCGTCGGGTGGCGAACTTGCCCGAACGATGCTTGCACTGAGACTGGTGTTGACCCAAGCGCCAGGAACGCTTGTATTCGATGAGGTTGATGCCGGCATCGGTGGCACTGCTGCCGTTGCAGTGGCTGCCGCACTGGCAGATTTGGGGCTGCGCCATCAGGTTTTGGTCGTTACCCATTTGGCTCAGGTGGCTGCGGCTGCAACTACTCAAGTGAACGTCACCAAAACTGTGCGAGATAAGCAAACCTTCGCTGAAGCATCAATTTTGAGTGGCGAAAACCGAGTCGCGGAGATCGCAAGAATGTTGTCTGGTGGTGTCGCCGAAGGTTCAGCCAATGAACATGCCCGTGATCTTTTGAGTGCCAACTACGGGAAAAACCCTCGGGGTTGAGCCTTCCGATATACTTTAATTCCGTCGTACCAACTGTGAGTTTTTCTCACATGATTCTGAAAGACGGGAGCCCGAAGTGCCAAAGCATGTGTTCGTAACGGGCGGTGTAGCAAGTGGGCTCGGGAAAGGTCTCACCGCTTCTTCATTAGGTCGTCTTCTAAAAATGCGTGGACTGCGTGTGACGATGCAAAAACTTGACCCGTATATCAACGTCGACCCAGGAACAATGAATCCGTTTGAGCACGGCGAAGTTTTTGTTACCGACGACGGCGGAGAAACCGACTTAGACCTCGGTCACTACGAGCGCTTCATTGACGAACCGCTTACTCGTGCGTCAAATGCGACAACTGGTTCTATTTACCAATCTGTTCTTGCTGCCGAACGTCGCGGAGATTATCTCGGGCGAACAGTGCAGGTGATTCCGCATGTGACTGACGAGATCAAACGACGTATTCGAAGATTGGTCACTGATGAAGTTGATGTTGTGATCACCGAAGTCGGTGGCACAGTTGGCGACATTGAGATTCTTCCGTTTCTTGAAGCAATTCGTCAATTCAGAAATGAAGTTGGTCGTGACAATGTTTGTTACGTGCATGTAACTTTGGTGCCGTTCATTGGGCCGAGCGGCGAGCAAAAGACGAAACCGACGCAACACAGCGTTACCGAACTTCGCAGTCGTGGAATTCAACCAGATGTGATTGTTTGTCGAAGTGATGAGCCGCTTAGTGATTCTTTGTAACGCAAGATTTCAAGTCAATGCGCTGTTGACAATCGTGGCGTGATTAATGCTGTTGATGTCAAGAACATTTATGAGTTGCCATTAATTTTGCACGACGAAGGTTTAGACACCGTGATTTGTGATGTGTTGCGAATTGATTCACCGATTGATTTGACCCCGTGGCGCGATCTTGTAAATCGCATCGAAGCCTCGGTTTCGCCTGTGCGTATTGGCTTGATCGGTAAATATGTTGATTTGCATGACGCCTATCTTTCGGTAATTGAAAGTCTTAAGCATGCTGGTTTTCACCACGAAGCACAGATCGAAGTCTTATGGATTCAAGCCGAGGATGTTGAAGGTTTATTAGCCGACGAACGAATCGACTCGCTCGACGGCATTGTGATTCCTGGTGGTTTTGGCCCTCGCGGAATTGAAGGCAAGATTCGCGCCGCAGAGTTTGCTCGTGAAAACAATGTGCCATGTCTAGGTTTATGTCTCGGTATGCAAGTGATGACGGTTGAGTTCGCCCGCAACGTGCTCGGGTTGACGGATGCCAACTCGACTGAGTTCAATGCTGCGACTCCGCACCCGGTTATTGATTTGATGATTGATCAACGCGAAGTAACAAACAAAGGTGGCACGATGCGACTCGGCGCTTACTATGCAGTTTTGTCGCCTGGCAGCAAAGTTGCGAAGGCCTATGGTGAGCCAGTTGTCAGTGAGCGTCATCGTCACCGTTATGAATTTAATTCGAACTATCGTGCGCGGATCGAAGCAGCAGGTCTCTTGTGCAGCGGTACTTCACCCGATAAGCGTCTCGTCGAGTTTGTTGAGCTTGAGAATCATCCGTTTTGGGTTGGGACACAGGCGCACCCAGAATTTAAGAGCCGTCCAGATCGTCCGCACCCGTTGTTTCGCGAATTAATTGGCGCAGCACTTAAATTTCGACAACAGCGACTTGCGCAATTGTCTACGAGCAAAGAAGATGCCGCGGCAACTAAAAAATCCGTAGTTCGCTGAGTCGCGTTTTAGCTCTTCTCTAATGACAGCGCAGTTCACTAGCGCCAGCGAAAAGTTGGTTCACGAATGGGCAGTGTGGTCGCTCGTTCAAGGTAAGTTCCTTGACCCAAATGGTGAGGAGTTTGTGCGAACCTTTGTGCGGTCGCCAGGTGCGGTTGGGGTCGTAGCACTCGTCGGCGAAAAGGGATCGCGAGAGGTTGTGCTTGTTCGCCAGTACCGACCACCACTAGGTGTAACAACCCTTGAGATTCCAGCAGGGATGCGTGACCTCGAAGGCGAAAACCCTGAGGTCACTGCGCGCCGTGAACTTGAAGAGGAGGCTGGACTAGTTGCTGGTTCGTTGCTCAACCTTGGGCGTCACACTTCGGCACCAGGAATCAGCAATTCATCCGTTGATTTATTTTTGGCAACAGAACTTGTTGCGACAAAAACCGATCGTCACGGTCCTGAAGAGCAATTTATGACTATTGAATACATTGCCTTTGAACGGTGTATTGAAATGATTAAAAATGGCGAAATTCAAGACGGCAAAACTGTGATCGGATTGTTGCTAGTCGCACAATTAGCAAGTTCATATATTTAGTACATGGCATCTAATCCACTTGACACGTTTATGACGTGGATGAGAGTGGAGCAGGGGCGGTCTGTAAACACACTTTCTGCCTACCAGCGAGACCTTGACAATTATTTGGTTTGGTTAATTTCGCAAAAGACGACAATCATCAAAGTTTCGGTTCAAGATCTTGAAAAGTTTCTGGCGCACTTGCGAAAATCAGGTCGGGCGCCGAAATCTATCGCAAGACATTTCGCAGCGGTGCGAATGTTTCATCGATATTTAAATCAAGAAGGTCTTCGACCAGATAATCCCGCGGCTTTGGTTGACGGTGTGAAAGTGCCGTCAAGTTTGCCCAAAGCATTAGCAGAAGAAGATGTGATACGACTGCTGGGTGCAGTAACTGGAGTTGATTCATTTGCAAGACGAGACAGAGCGCTGCTTGAGTTTCTCTATGCGACAGGTGCGCGAGTCGGCGAAGTTTGTAATTTGTCGATGGGGGATATTGACATGGAAGATTCGCTCGTGCGCCTTTTTGGAAAGGGTGCAAAAGAACGAATCGTGCCGTTTGGCAGAATTTCTCGTGCTGCATTGGCTGACTATTTTGATTTGGGTGGGCGGCCGGCACTGACACCGCAACATTGGAAGTCGCGTAAAGATAGTGATGCCGTGTTTCTTGGAGTGCACGGCACGCGATTATCGCGCCAGGCCGCATGGGGAATTGTTCGCAAATACGGTGAGATTGCAAAAATCAAAGGTCTATCGCCACATGCATTGCGCCACTCATGTGCGACACATATGTTGGTTCATGGTGCCGACTTGCGGGTGGTGCAAGAACTTCTTGGTCATGCGTCTGTGAGTACCACTCAGATTTATACGAAAGTTGACATTCAGGTGTTGAACGAAATGTACCGTGAATCACATCCGCGAGCTCGTTTGAAATCATGAAATATTTAAAGCATCTTTTGGCCCGATTCTTTGGATCGTTATCGCGGGCAACACCGACAGTTGCAGATCTTGCGGAGGTTGCGGCAATTTTGTTAAATGTCGAGAATGAATTGTGGCAGAAACTGCCACCGATGGATCAGCGACACAGTATTGCGGTGATGCGAAGATTTCTTGAACGACGCCCGGGCGCAACTCAGCCTGAATTGCGCGCATCGTTGTTGCATGACATTGGAAAGATGCAATCAAATCTCGGTGTTCTCGGTCGTGTAGTTGCAACTTTGGTCGGGCGCAGAGGCGAGCGATTTACGGCCTATCACAATCACGAATTAATTGGTAGTCAGATGTTGCGAAATATAAATAGTGATCTCGCCACCGTTTCGCTTGTCGCTGGTGTTGCTAGTGAAGATATTGCAGATGCATTGTCAGACTTGCGCGAGGCTGACAATACTTAGAAACTTAAAATGTTTTATTAATTGCTTCGCTT
>CAMCUE010000081.1 GCA_945878705.1 Ferrithrix thermotolerans DSM 19514
AAAATATCTAGATTTTTTCCTAAAAGGTTCTCGACACCTTTTCGAGATTCTTTCCAATCAAGACCCAAGGCCCTGAATCTCTCTGACTGCTCTACTTCGGTTTCGCTTTGGGAAAACTTTGAGATTCTCCAGCGACGAAACGACTTAATAACTGGTTGTGTCTTTGCATAGATTGGTCGCCAAATTTGACGGCGTATGGCGATTAATTTCACGTTTTCAGTATAACTTTTTTTGGTTTATCGCCCAGTGCCAACGCGACGCTCTCAAGTAAACGAGCCGAACATCCAGCCATCTCAGCAACAGGCACTGTCTGAGAAATAATTTTCTTAGCAATGTCACGAAACACTTCTGCTGCGATTCCTGAACCATTAATAGCCACAGGCTCGCCGTTGTCGCCACCATGAGCAACTGAGCTCTCAATTGGGATCTGACCAAGTAACTCTGAGCCAATTTCTGTCGCTAAATTTTGTCCGCCGCCTTGACCGAATAATTCGTAGCTCGTTCCGTGCTCACAGGTAAACGCGCTCATATTTTCGATCACGCCAGCGATTCGCAAGAAACTTCTGCGCGCCATATCGGCTGCACGAATCGCAACTTTTTGTGCCGACACTGCCGGTGTCGTGACGATGATCAAATCCGCTCGAGGCAGCATTCGCGCCAAACCCATTTGCACATCACCAGTACCTGGTGGCATATCAATCAACAAATAATCCAAATCACCCCAGTGAACATCTTTCAGAAATTGTTCAACTGCCTTTGTCAACATCAGTCCACGCCACATCAACGCTGTGCTCTCGTCTTCGACCAGCATGCCGGTACTGACAACTTTCAAAACACCTTTGCCAACCACACGTTGGTTCGGAATCATTTTTGGTTTATCGCTTCCGGCGACGAGTTTGGCCTCAAGACGATCAGACATATTTAGCATTCGCGGCACCGAAAATCCCCAGATGTCTGCATCTAAAACCCCGACCGTGTGCCCTTGATTTGCAAGAGCAGCCGCAAGATTTACCGTTACTGAACTTTTCCCGACTCCGCCTTTGCCGCTAGCAATTGCCAAGATTCTTGTGTTCAGAGGTATTTGTGTTGCCGGAGCATTCTCCTTGGCATTCCATCTGGCGCGAGTCATAACCGCAGTTCGCTCATCAGAATCCATCTCGCCCCACTCAATTTTTACTTTAGAAACACCGGGGTGAGTCGTGACTCGTGACTCAACATCGTTTTTGATTTGCACCCGCAACGGGCAACCTTTAATTGTTAATTTCACGCCGATCGTGACGAGACCTTCATCAGAAACTGTTACACCGGTAGCCATGCCGAGATCAACGATGTTGTCGCCAAGTTCTGGGTCAATAACCGCGCGCAGCAGATTGGTCACCTCTGCTGGGGTCGGGGGCGGCACTCGGCGGCCAGTCATGACTATAAAACTACCTGACTAACTAATCGTTGGTTCGTTACATATATCGGATCGGGGCTAGTTTCTCGGGGCTAATTTCTCGGGGCTAGTCTCTCAGTCGTGTGCGGAATGCATGCCAAACGATAGTCTTTTAATACATTCGAATAACCAAAACGGAGAACCTCAGATGATCACCCTTACAGACAAAGCAGCAGTCAAAGTCAAGCAACTTCTTGAATCCGAGAATGCAACAGAACTTGCGTTGCGCGTTGCAGTTCGTCCTGGTGGATGCTCGGGTTACTCATACGAAATGTTTTTCGATGGTGAATTTGCCGCTGATGATCTTGTTCAAACATTCGGAGATGTAAAAGTTGTTGTTGACCCAGCGTCGTTGCAACTTCTTGAAGGTGCGAATCTTGACTACAACGATGGATTACAAGATGCGGGTTTCAAGATTACAAATCCAAATGCTTCGCGCAGTTGTGGTTGTGGTCAAAGCTTTAGCTGATACCAAATGACGCAAGAGCGTCTGAAAATTCTAAAGCATCAAAAACCGCATCAAGTCGTTGCACGACTTTGCCGTCCTTGTCAGCAATAAACAGCACTGGCTCAAAACTTAAATTCAATGCTTGCACTGCTGGTGCGATAACCGTTGCGGCTTCGTCGGCATAAACCTCGGCGTGAACAAACACAGCGCGACCAACAATGCGTGATGCGACGTCAATTAATCCGCTGAGTGCCGGAGCGCATGTACCCGTCGAACAATGCGCTGGTGTACCGACAAGGTACGCAACGGGCACACCGAGTTGCAGTGCCTCGTTCAGAGTGAGCTTGTGAAACGGACACGGTTCTGGTTGTCGTGTGCAAATCGGTTCAACCTGGCGATGATCCCCGAAAGTTGGTGTATCAAAACCTGGCAACAGGTCACCAACACCAGGAACCAAAACTAAAGCGCGCTCTAAAACGCTGAACGCGGTGCCTTCTGGCGGCCCACCCGAAACAATCAGTGAATAATTGCCCGGCGACTCAAGTATCACTTGAAAAGGATAATAAGGCAGAGAAATTTCAGCGCCATGTAAAACTGCCGAAGTATTTTCAATGATTACTTTGTCAGTTGAAAGATCAACAACTTTTGCCGAGAGTGTTTTCGGAAAGTCAAAGTCGCTTGATGAACTGATTATCCCAGAGGAAAATGCAAGCGAAATCGGCAAGCGGATATTTCCTGGAACCAAAACTTGTGGAAAGCGCTGTACAAGTTGCAGATCTTTCGTCGACTGTTGATCTGAATCTTGAGCACTGTCTTTTATTGCAGAGTCGTTGGCTCCACACGCATTTAAAAGAGTCAACGCGGAACCAACAGTGCCAATTGATCCGTAAATAAACCTACGGCGACTTATTTGATTCATTGAATTATCTTATTGGCGCAAAAATCATCTACGATTAATCACATGTCAAAACAAACAGCACCTATTGGTCCGTACACGCCAGTTGTTCGCGCAGGCGATTGGATTATCGTCTCTGGTCAACTCGGACTCAAAGATGGAGCGATTGTTAGCGGTGGAGTAAAAGCTCAAACAGCACAATCGATAGAAAATCTCAAAGGTCAACTAAAAAGTGTTGGCGCCACAATTAACGACGTAAAAAAAACAATGTGTTTTTTAACAGACATGGATACGTTCGCAACTTTCAACGAAGCGTACGTTGAAGGCTTCGGCGAATCACGCCCCGCGCGCAGCACTATCGGTGTTTTATCTCTGCCTGCCGGCGGCGCAGTTGAAATTGAGGCTTGGGCTTACAAGCCTGAGAAATAATATGGCCGGCGCAATAATTCTTGTTCTCGTGTTGTTGGCTTTTCCGATAATTGTTGGATTATCAACGGCTGGAATTGCTGCGTTGCTCGGTCACTTGCTCTACCGTGACGCCGATGAACGACACGCAAATAGCGAACTTCGCGACTTAAATATCTGAGTACAGAAACTGCTGATCTTGTAATTGCAAACTCGTCGCTGTTGGCGACGATGGATAATCAGCGCAGAGAGATCGTAAACGGCTGGGTCGCGATCACTAATGGTTTTGTCTCTGCAATTGGAAGCGGCAAACCGCCACAAGCAAAACAATCAATAGACGCAACCGATTGTTTAGTCACACCAGGCTTAGTCAACACGCATCACCATCTATACCAAAATCTGACTCGCGCGTTTCCGCCGATGACGAATGCGCCATTATTCGGTTGGCTGCAAACTCTCTATCCATTGTGGCGTTCGCTTGATGAAGAGTCGGCTCATGTTTCTGCGTGGGTCGGGCTTGCCGAACTTGCGTTGTCGGGTTGCACAACTTCAACTGACCACTTATATGTTCACCCAAGCGGCGCTGGAGATTTACTGAGTGCCGAAATCGCCGCGGCACGCGATATCGGAATGCGTTTTCATCCAACGCGCGGGTCGATGTCGTTGTCAATCAAAGATGGTGGACTACCACCTGACGATGTGGTGCAAGACCACGATGTCATTCTCGACGAGTCGAAACGCGCCGTTGAACAACATCACGATCGCAGTCACGGGGCAATGGTTCGCGTTGCCCTCGCACCGTGTTCGCCGTTTAGCGTGACAAAACAATTGATGATTGACTCGGCAGAGTTGGCTGCAAAACTTGATGTTCGCTTGCATACACACTTCGCCGAAAACTCAGAAGATGACGCATTTTCGTTGGCAACATTTGGTTGTCGTCCAATGGATTACTTAGAAGAAGTCGGCTGGTGCACTGACCGCACTTGGCTCGCCCATTGTGTAATGCCGAACCCACAAGAAATTAAACGGCTAGGTGCGGCGCGAGTTGGCGTGGCGCATTGTCCAAGTAGCAACTTAATTTTGTCATCAGGTGTTGCGCCAGTTATTGATCTGATCGCTGCTGGTGTGCATGTTGGCATCGGCGTAGATGGCTCATCTTCGGCAGACAGCGCGTCAATGTGGCTTGAGTCGCGACAAGCAATGTTGCTAGCGAAATTGCGAAGCGGCGCAGCCGCGGGCACTGCACGTATGGCACTCGAGTGCGCGACTCGCGGTGGCGCAGGGTGTCTTGGACGAGTTGGCGAAATCGGCGAGTTATCTGTTGGCAGTGTTGGCGATGTTGCGATTTGGTCTTTAACTGGTCCGGCTTTTGCAGGAGCAATTGCCGACCCAATTGAAGCGTGGTTGCGTTGTGGTCCAGTTGCGGCACGCGACACGATCGTGCATGGCAAACATGTCGTACGCAATCACGAAATCGTCAGCGCCAAACTTGAAACGATGCTCAAGTCGCACTCACGACTTGCTCGCCGAATGCAACAACTCGCTACTAGTTAACCGCAATTGCCAATCTGAACTAAAGTTGTCTGATGCCCCAACCACGAAACTTTCCGACGCACCCATCATTACAGCGATCAATAAAGGGTAATGTAACGCGGCGAGTGCTTGAGGCCTTACATCGCTTCAGGCTTGGTCGAACTCTGATCTCAATGACAACAAGGTTCGCAATCTCGCAGACAGCCAGCACTAAAATTCGCGATGTAACGGTGCAGTATTCAACAATTGAGTTCTCATGGTTGAAGACACGGTTTGAAGATATTGAAACTCTCGAGCCAACCACTTTGACTTGGATTGACACCCTTTCACCCAATTCAGTGTTCTGGGATATTGGTGCGAACATCGGCTCGTACGCCGTTTACGCGGGACTCAGTCGCAAGATGCAAGTTTTTGCATTTGAGCCATCACCTTTCAATATTGAGTTTTTAGCCAAAAATATTTGGCTTAATAATCTTGAATCACAAATCACAGTTATTCCAATTGCACTTAGTGACAAGGCTGCGAAAGCTCCTCTGTTTATGAAATCAATTGAATGGGGAAACTCCGGTTCAACTTTTGGCGAAAATTATGGAGAACGCGGACAACCGATTGCAGTTGAGTTTGAGTACCACACGATTGGTTTTTCAATGGATCAAGCAGTCAGTTGGCTACAGATTCCACAGCCTGACTACATCAAACTTGATGTTGATGGCATTGAAGGCCTGATTCTGAGTGGTGGCAAAAATGTCTTGTCGAAAGTTAAAAGTTTGCTCGTTGAGCTCCCACAATTTGAGTCAGGTCAAGAACTTGTGAAATCCACTCTTACACAGGCTGGACTAACTCACGAGAAAACTGCTCAACACAACGAAATCTGGTCTCGGCTCTAAACCGACAAGTAAAAGTGGGTCGCCAGGGGATCGAACCCTGGACCTGCGGATTAAAAGTCCGTCGCTCTACCAACTGAGCTAGCGACCCAAGTCGCTGTCAGGCTAGTTGCTC
>CAMCUE010000082.1 GCA_945878705.1 Ferrithrix thermotolerans DSM 19514
TGCTTTCAGCCACTGATATCAAACTTCTGGGATTCACCCAGATCCTCGAATTAACAACGCGCGATTTTTATAAATTCGTAGTTGGCCGTAAATCTCTGAGCGACGACGAAAGCCTGATGCTCGCCCAGTTTCACGCACACCATGTCGCCTACGAGCAGACAATAAATGGACTACTCGGTAAGAACGCAGTTTCCGTACGAGACGATGCAATGTATGTAGGTTTTCTGCAAAAACTTTCGGAGTCACCAAATGTTTGGACTGCACTGTTACAAATTGAAAATTCACTTATCACAACTCACTCAAAGTCAATTGAAACCATTGAATCTGCAAAAGTCGCTGCGGTTATCGCTTCAATGATCACAATTGAAGCACGCCATGCCGCAATTCTTGCCACGATGACTTCGACAAATCTTTCTCTAGCTTTAGACAACAGCGAATCTGTGTTGGTTGTGTCATGATCGCTCTAACACGACGCGAACTTCTTCGATTGAGCGGGGTCTCACTCGCATCCGGACTAGTACTTGCTGCTTGCGGCAAACAAGATGGGGTTGTTGATGACAACGCAATCACAATTCTTGGCCAATCGCCAGTTACAACACCTTTGGCTGATGCCGAAGTAACTGATGCAGTCTTGCTTCGTACTGCTGCATCACTCGAATACAACGCGATTGAAACTTATGCAACTGCTCTTGAATCCAAACTTCTCACTGGTGATCTCAAGAAAGTTGCTGAGATGGCAAAGCGTTTTTCTGATGATCACCAACAACACGCGAATGCAGTCAATGCACTGGCTGTAAAACTTGGAGCAAAAGAATACCGTTGTGGCAATTCTCGAATCAACGATGCGTACCTTGCTCCAGCGTTGAAGATAATTACCGAATCTGATAATCCAAATTCGGCAATTGATATCGTCGCCCTTGCACATGCTGTAGAAAATCTCGCCGCGCAAACATACCAAGGTGTTGTCGAGTTGTTGAGCGACCCAATGTTGCGCGCTGATGCAATGCGCATCGGGCAACAAGAAGCAAGACACGCGGCACTTCTCGCACAAGTTTTGAATCCGGGTCTTGACCATGTCGGCCCGACATCAGATGAAAAGACCGGCAAAGCAAATATTGCTGCAGTTCCGTCGGCGTTTGGCTCACTTGCAAATATTCAACTGACGATCGGAAAGCCAAAGCCTGACGGCTCGCGAACTATTCTTCTCCTTGAAACGCCAAGCCTGAACTCGCTCGTCTACGACTTTGTCGCCTGCCAAGCATAAAACTTCGCCAATACACTTAACTCAACGGTGAGTCGGTCAGACGACCGCAGTGTTGTTGTGTTCGCACAACAACATTGAGGAAAGTCGGGACTTCGCAGGACAAAGTGCTGGTGAAAGCCAGGTCGGGGCGACCTGATATTTCGTGCAACAGAAAATAAACCGCCGATGAACGATCGTCGCAAGACTTTTGTAACAGGTAAGGATGAAACGGTGCGGTAAGAGCGCACCAGCGCAATTGGCAACAATTGCGGCTTGGTACGTCACTTGAAGCAAGGCCATGCAGAGGGCACGAACTGTCCGTTTGCTTTCGAGCAACCCTCGGGTAGGCCGCATAGATGGATGGTCGTCAGGATCGACAGGAAACTGTTGAAACTACAAAATCCCGCTTATCGACCGACTCACTGTTACCCAAAATTTATGATCCATTAAATACTTTTAGTTGCCCGCTGAAGTTCGCCTCGTTTAAAAAATGCGTGGCGATTATTGATATTGGATAGCGAGAAATATCGCCAGGCGATGATGCAGGCGATAACACCGAATAGTTCAAGGGGTAAATTCACTAGTCCACGATCAATCGACGGTAAAGATTTATTGCTCAGCGCTGTGCCCGTGAACGGCCACCAAAAAACTTTCGTGTCAGTAAACGCACCGTCATATATCAAGTGCATGAACATACCGATTGGTATTGCTAGCAACCTTTGACGAATCGGGCGACGACCTGCAGTTGCGATCATTATACAAAACAGCACCGAGATGCTTGTTACCACACTGTGCATTGGCCCTACTGCCCCGCGCAGACCGTCAACAAAGTCTGGTACCAAAGCCGCAATTGCCAGCAGTCGATAATCAAACTTCGGATCACGAAACACAAACCAAACTGACCAAATCGAAGTTGCAATAAACCAAAAAAACATAGTTACCTTAACTAATCACTAGATAGTCACTAGACAACTAAATAGCAGTCGCAATTCGGGCATTCAGGCAACTCGCCATCTACGATCTTCTTAAGTGCCGCAAGTTCAACTGTTGATAGATCAAGATGGCACGACTGACAAGTTGCTCTGTGTAAGTCGGCCACCGCTGGCGTTGTTCGCTTGTTTCTTTTCAGGTCATAAAGCTTGATTAATTTCGCATCAATATTAGAAGAAGTAGTTGTTCGTTTTGTGTTGAGATCAATTTGCGACTGCTCACACTGCGCAATAGCCGCCGAAAGTGCATGCGTAGCTTGCTCAATAATTTCATTTTGTTTGACTATTTGATTGTTTAGTTCGGTTTGTTGTCGATCAAACTGTTCAACTACTTCTAAAAGCTCAAGCTCTCGGTCGTCATTGGCACTTCTAGCAGCGGTCGCAGTCGCAATCTCGTTTTGCAAAGCTTCTGCTTCTCTTGGGGCGATAATCGTCTTGAGTTGCTGAGCATATTTAGCAATTGATGTCTCGCATTTATGGTTTGCGACTTCTAAAGTTTCAATGTCTTTTTTAGCAGCCGCGAGTTGTGCATTGACACCGATTAATTCTTTTTTGAAACCATTATTTACGGTTGTCGCTGTAGCAAGGTTTGTACGCTCTTCAAGTCTCGCCAAACGATGTTTAAGTTGCAGCAACGCAGTATCAATTTGCTGCAGATCTAGTAATGGTTTTAGCGCGGTCACTATGGAGCACCAGTTGTTGTTTGAACATTATTTTGTAATGGTTTGCCACAGTCAAAGAAATACAGACCAAGATTCGTAGACGGCACAGGTGAATAAGGGTTCGAGTCAGTTGGAGCAATCGTCGTCCCAGGAGTAAGCACGCTGATCACCACAGTATTGGCAACAGTCGGCTCTGCGCCCTCTACGACGACAGTTGTCGTGGTTGTTTTGGCATCTTTTTTACTCAGCGGAACTGTTTTGGCAGGGATTGTGCCAGAGACGACTTGCGCTGGGCATTCAACCCCTGGCAAATAAAGTCGCAACGGCTGGCGAGTCGGCGCGGGAGGTTTCGGAAAATCAGCTACATCCAGACCTTCGTGGACAACATCCATATATGACTTCCAGATCATTGCGGGAAACATTGAACCTTGCACTCCATCTCTCCCCGCGATTACTGGGGCGAATTCTGGAATATTGCCAGAAGTCATCTTGGTGTAGCCCTTTGGATCACCAACCCAAACTGCTGTTGCAAATTGCGGAGTGAAGCCAACGAACCACGCGTTGGTGTTGTTGTCTTGCGTGCCGGTCTTGCCTGCTGCCGGACGCTTGCCGTCGAGTGGAGTTCGTTTTGCCGTGCCCTGTTCGATTACTCCGCGCATCACATCTGTTGCATTATTCGCAACTTCAATCGGCAATGTTTGTTCTGGCGCAGGTGCTGCATATTGGTACAAAATGGTGCCGTTTGAATCTTCAATTCGCTCAATCATGTATGGCTCACGATGCACACCAGAATTCGCCAGGGTTTGAATTCCCGATGCCATATCCATTGCGCTCATTTCATTTGCACCTGTTGCGAGACTTGCGTATGGCTGAATCGTAAAAGTTTCTTTGCTCAACCATTCAGAGGATGCCATGCGGTAGATCGTTGACACGACACGATCAAGACCCACGATCTGAGACAACTTGGCGTACGCGCAGTTGATTGACAGCCAGGTCATCACTCGAAGTGGCGCAGTTGCTTGACTAACGCCTTTAGTGATCTCAAAAGGTTCTTCTAAATTTTCTGGGTTGGGCAAGGTACACGGCAACGTTCCGTCGATTAAGTCGTCCGGCTGCACGCCAGCCTGCAATGCGGCAGAAAGAATAAAAAACTTAATGCTTGAACCAGTTTGTCGTCGGCGTAATGCCAAGTTGACTTCACTTTGTCCAGCTTTGAAGCCAGGCCCTCCGACCATCGCACGGATGGCCCCTGTTTTAGAATCAAGTGAAATTAGCGACGCTGTAATGCCCGCTCTATTTTCTGGCAACTGATTTTTGACTGCTTGCTCAGCGGCAGCCTGTGCTTCTAAGTTAAGCGTGGTATAAATCTTTAAGCCGCCCCTAAACAAGGTGCTATGTCGCTGTTGATATGTCGTACCTAAAACATCGCTTCGATTCAGCAAATAGTCTTTTGTGAATTCGGTGAAGTAAGTCCGCTCTAAGTTGTTATTTTGCACCTTGGCTAAAACTTCTGGAATCTCGGGCTTGTCGCCAATAATTGCTCTTTCTTCTTCACTGAGTAAACCCGTCTCTACAAGACGATCGAGAACTTCTACATACCGGCGGCGCGAACTATCTGGATGAGTTATCGGGTCATAGGCCGAAGGCGCCTGGATTAGTCCCGCGAGAAAGGCGCCGTTGAGCAAAGTTAACTCGCTGACATCTTTGCCGAAATATCTCTCAGATGCCGCTTGCAAACCATAAGTATTGTTACCGAGGTAAATAGTGTTCAGATACCGCTCAAGAATTGTCTTCTTCGGAACTTGCTTTTCTAGCATCGTTGCATAGCGAGCCTGAAGAACTTTGTAACGACCGTTGCGTTCAAATCCTGCTAAAAATTCATTTTTGACAACTTGCATCGTGATTGTGCTGGCACCTTGTTTGGCACCCAACTGAGTGTTCGACAAGATTGCTCGCGTGAACGACCGAAGGTTGACACCCTTGTGCGAGTTGAATTCGTTGTCCTCGAGCGCCAGAATCGCCGCTACTACTTCAACTGGAATCTTGTCAATATTCAAGATCTGACTATTTTCTAGCTGATAGACGCCAACCTGTTTACCATTTTCATCAAAGACATAACTTCGCTCGGCAAGACCTGAAAACCCATTTAGGACTGGTGGCTTCTGATCATGCGCATTCAGAATTCCCCACGCTCTTGGGGCTATCGCAGACAAGGTCGCCGTAATAAAAAGTGCACCCGAAATCATCACGATTGTGAGACGAGTGATCAGCAGCCCCCGACTTGTGAGAGCTACGCGCAGAAAATTCTTCACGGCTTGATGATTCTAGTTGCGATTAAAGTTCACGAGCCCCAACAGTGACCTTTAACCCAATGGGCGACTACTGTTTTCTGATGACTCCTACCCCAAAAAATCTCCGTCCGTTCAGATTTGGAATTCAAGCAAGTAAAGCCGCTTCGCGAACAGAGTGGATTGAACTTGCAAAAACTTGTGAAGACCATGGCTTTAGTTCGTTTACGATGCCGGACCATTTCACCGACCAACTTGCACCGGTGCCTGCGCTGATGAGTGCTGCCGACGCAACTAAAAACTTGCGTATCGGTGCGCTCGTCTGGGATAACGACTACAAACACCCAGTTGTTCTCGCAAAAGAATTAGCAACACTAGATCTTCTTTCAGACGGACGACTCGAAATTGGCATTGGCGCGGGCTGGATGGCGACTGATTATGAACAATCTGGCATGGTCTACGACAAACCTGGCGTGCGCATCGATCGCTTT
>CAMCUE010000083.1 GCA_945878705.1 Ferrithrix thermotolerans DSM 19514
TGGGGAGCACCAACAATCACAAACGATGGTGTGTCTATTGCAAAAGAAATCGAACTTGAAGACCCGTACGAGCGGATTGGTGCCGAACTCGTTAAAGAAGTTGCAAAAAAAACTGATGACGTTGCCGGTGACGGAACAACAACAGCAACCGTTCTTGCGTGGAGCATGGTGCACGAAGGATTGCGCAACGTTGCTGCTGGCGCCAACCCAATGAGCATGAAGCGTGGAATCGAAGCCGCTGTTGAGGCTGCAGTTGCCAGCATTAAGGCACTTGCCAAAGTTGTTGACAGCAAAGAGCAAATTGCTCAGGTTGCGTCAATTTCGGCAGCCGACACAGAAATCGGTCAAATGATTTCAGAAGCGATCGACAAAGTGGGCAAAGACGGTGTGATCACCGTTGAAGAGAGCCAAACATTCGGCATGGAGATGGACTTAGTTGAAGGAATGCGTTTCGACAAGGGTTACATCTCACCGTATTTCGCAACCGACACAGACCGCATGGAAGCATCACTTGATGATCCATATATTTTGCTCGTTGCAAACAAGATCACTGCAGTTCGAGACATGTTGCCAATCCTTGAAAAAGTTATGCAAGGTGGACGACCACTCGTAATTATTGCCGAAGACATCGAAGGCGAAGCATTGGCAACGCTGGTTGTAAACAAGATTCGCGGCACCTTCAAGAGCGTTGCTGTTAAAGCACCAGGCTTCGGTGATCGTCGAAAGGCAATGTTGCAAGACATCGCAATTCTTACTGGTGGACAAGTAATCAGCGAAGAAGTTGGTCTCAAACTTGAGAACGCAACAATGGATCTTCTTGGTAGTGCAAAGAAAGTTGTGATTACAAAAGACGAGACGACAATCATTGAAGGCTCCGGTCCAGAGGCAGACATCAAAGGTCGAATCAGCCAGATCAAAACTGAAATTGATAATACCGACAGCGACTACGACCGCGAGAAGCTTCAAGAGCGTCTCGCCAAGTTGTCCGGCGGTGTTGCAGTTCTCAAAGTTGGCGCAGCCACAGAAGTTGAACTCAAAGAAAAGAAGCACCGAATCGAAGACGCTGTAAGCACAACAAAGGCAGCGATCGAAGAAGGCGTTGTGCCTGGCGGCGGCGTTGCATTGCTTCGTGCGCAAGAGGCTGTCGAAAAAATAATGGCAAAACTTGAAGGTGATGAAGCAACTGGTGCGCGAATGGTTGCGCGTTCATTGTCTGCACCGCTCAAGCAGATTGCCGAAAACGCCGGTCTTGAAGGCGGAGTAGTCGTCGAAAAAGTGAAGAGCATGAAGGGCAATGAAGGCTTCAATGCTGCCAACGGCGAATATACCGATCTTGTAAAACTCGGAGTGATTGACGCCGCAAAAGTTACGCGTTCTGCATTGCAGAACGCAGCATCAATTGCTGCATTGTTCTTGACCACTGAAGCCGTGATTGCTGACAAGCCAGAAGTAAGTGCGCCAGCAATGCCAGGCGGAGGAATGGACGACTACTAAATCGATAAAAACGTCGATTTAAACCCGTCAGTCTAAAATCGCAGTAATGGCAACAGAACTGCTTTATTTAGTCGATGCATATTTAAAAGAATTCGATGCCAAAGTAATTGAGGTTCGTGAGAACGCGATTGCTTTAGATCGGACTATTTTTTATCCGACAGGTGGCGGTCAACCCAACGACACAGGTGAGATTGCTGGTGCGCGCGTAACTGATGTTCGCAAAGAAGGTGAAGTTGTTTGGCACACACTTGAAGCGGGCGATATTCCGTCGCTTGGGGCGACAGTCCACGGTCAGGTTGATTGGGATCGTCGGCACAAATTAATGCGAACGCATACGGCAATGCATGTGCTGTGTGGAGTTATTTGGAATCAATGGCAAGTCCCGGTGACGGGCGGAAATATGGAGCCACTAAGTGCGCGCATGGATTTTGAATTTGACCCGCTACCTGAAGGTTTCGCTCAGACTGTTGAGTCTTTGGTTAATGATGCTTTAGTTGCGAACTATCCAATCACTGTAAGTTTTCTGCCGCGAGATACGGCAATTTCTGACGCAGATTTAATTCGCACAAAAGTCAACATGATCCCAGAAACAGTTAAAGAAATTCGTGTAGTTGACATTGTCGGTCTTGATAAACAAGCTGACGGTGGCACCCATGTGCGCTCAACTACCGAGGTTGGCCGAATGAAAGTTCTTAAAACAGAGAGCAAAGGCAAAGGAAATAAGCGCCTTCGCGTTGAAATTCTTGACGCTATATAATTTTTGAACTAGCTGCTAATCAGTTGCCGTTTTGTTCGCGAAGAAATTGTTCAACTTCATCCATTAAATTTCCTGAATCTGCTGGCTCGTCTGAGTCGCCAGCAAAATCAAATTGCAACTGATTATCGTCGACTTCGTCGTCGATGCTGATGCCATTATCGGTCATTGTTTCAAGCCGCTCAACATAAGCAACTAGATCTTCATCATCTCGAACTATCGAATCAACTTGCTCTTCATAGCGTTCGATCAGGTTCATCACGGTTGCTATTGGTGCGGGTGTACCTACAATTTCGCAGGCTCGACGCATCAGTGCCAGGGATGCTTTTGGAGATGGAACTTGGGACGCGTAAGCAGGTACAGCAGCCCAAAGTGAGGCTGACGGGATTGAACTGTCATCGCATGTATCGTGCAGTATTCCGACGATCCCTGTTGGGCCTTCATATCGAGATCGTTGTAAATTAAATCTTTCAATCAGGTCAGCATCGGTTGCAGTGCCAATTATGTGGACGGGTCGACTGTGTGGCACGTCGGCTAGCAACGAGCCAAGTGTTAAAAACATTGAAGCATTGAATTGTTCTGCAACCGAAATAATTTGGCGTGAGAACAGTTTCCATTTCAGACTTGGCTCGGGGCCAAGAGCAAGAATTATGTCTCCTCCTGCGCCGTTGACATGCCATAAGCCGACAGTCGGCCAGACGATTCTGCGTTTGGTGCCATCTTTGAGACGTACATGCGGGCGATCTTTGCTGTAATCAGTAAATGGTTCTGGATCAATTGTTGCCAGTGGAGTTGCACCCCAACCTTCAACAAGATTATTGACAGCACTTGATGCCGCGTCGGCGGCATCGTTCCATCCTGTAAACGCGGCAATGAATGTTGGATTCTTTAGTGATGGTTTTGAGAGCCAACGCACATGATCAATCGAGGACATTTGTTATGACGCTATCTAATTTCTCGGCCATCGTGTGTAATACAGATACGCTAAACGGTATGCCTTCGGCAGTATCTGTTGAAATAGCGTCTCAGGCGTCTGAAGAATTGCTCGCTGCGTGTCATCGCTTAATTCCACAACTTTCTTCGTCAAGTAAACCGATTACTGCAAGCGAACTTTCAGAAATTGTTGATTGCGATTCAACTTTGATGCTCGTCGCTAAAATTGATAATCAAATTGTTGGCTTATTGACACTGGCATTATTTCGAATTCCAACTGCGATGCGTGCGTGGATTGAAGACGTCGTGGTTGATTCTGCGGCGCGTGGTCATGGCGTTGGCGAAGCGCTAAATCAGGCTGCAATTGATGAAGCAAAGCGGCATGGCGCAAAAACAGTTGACTTAACTTCTCGTCCATCTCGGCAAGCAGCCAACCGCCTTTATCAGCGAATTGGTTTCGTTCAACGCGACACAAATGTGTATCGCTTCAATATCTGAAATCGTATGTCGACTTCAAACATCGACGACCAAGGTCGGCCTGAGCCACCGACATCAAGCACCGAAGTAGCGACGCTTCTTGGTTTTCTAGATTTTCAGAGAGCAACCCTTGACTGGAAGTGTCGTTCACTGACTTCGGAGGAGATGCAGAAAAAAATTGCCGTTTCAACGATGACCTTAGGTGGAATTTTGAAACACATGGCATATGTCGAAAACCATTGGTTCTCTGACTGGCTGATGGGTCGCGAAAAACTTTCGCCGTGGAGCGAAGTTGATTGGTCGAAAGATTTTGATTGGGATTGGAACTCGGCGGCTAAAGATACTCCAGAGAATCTATTTGAGATATGGCATGGCGCATGTGAACTCTCACGTTCGTTGGTCAATTCTGCTCTCTCAATCGGCGGTGTTGATCAACTTGCTAAACGCACTTGGCAAGACGGGAATTCGCCGAGTTTGCGTTGGATACTTGTTCACATGATCGAAGAGTATGCACGACATAATGGGCATGCTGACTTGCTTCGAGAATCAATCGATGGTCAAGTCGGTGAGTGAACGACAACGTTAAGTAGCGTGATTGATGTGATGGGTAGCGATAGAAAATCTAGTGATGTTGGTAGTCGCGCAGAAGTCGTTGTGCCGTGCATTGAACTTGATTCGACCTTGAGTTTTTTTACATCAGAACTTGGGTTTCGTGTCGAGATGATCACTCCGGCCGATAATCCACATACCGCAATTATCAGTGGCTACGGTGTCCGACTTTGTTTGCGAGTCGGAGGTTCGGGCAAAGATATAACACTGCGACTGAGCGCAGTTGATCGTGTGCCAGAAATTCTGTATGCCCCAAACGGCACAGCCATAGAAATCACGAATCCGAGGGCTGGTGTTGTCTTGCCCGAGTTACAAGAATCACTAGTAGTTACTCAACTTTCTAGTGACGCGTCATGGACTATTGGCCGCGCAGGCATGCGCTATCGAGATCTAATTCCGAATCGATTGGGCGGCAGAGTGATCGCGTCTCACATTCACATTCCTGTTGGTGGACCAGTGCCTGACTATGTGCACTATCACCGTGTTGCATTTCAAATGATCTTTTGCAAAAGTGGTTGGGTGCGAGTCGTTTACGAAGACCAAGGCGAGCCTTTCGTAATGCAGGCTGGCGACTGTGTTCTGCAGCCACCAGAAATTCGTCACCGGGTGCTTGAGAGTTCAGACGATCTTGAAGTCATTGAAATTGGTTTGCCGGCTGAGCATGAGACATTTGCAGATCACGAGATCACCTTGCCGACATTGACACTTCGCCCAGATCGATATTTCACTGGGCAGCGTTTTGTTCGCCACGTCGCTGAGCAAACACCTTGGTTGCCGTGGCGTCATTCGGGTTTTGAAGCACGCAACACCGGCATTGATGCAGCGACTAGTGGTCTGGCAAGCGCTGTAACTGTGCAGGCTAAACAAGGGGCCGTGATGAATCAATCACGACACGAGCATGACTTAATGTTTTTATTTATATTGAGTGGTTCTGCGAAGTTTGAAGTTGACGCACAAGTTGACGGACAAAAAGACTCAGTTGTTGTTTCAACTGGATCATCGCTAACGCTTCCACACGACTGCAACTATCGCCTCGAAATCACAACCGACAATACCGAGTTCCTAGTCGTAGAAGTCGCCTAAAAATGGAGCCCGAGGCGGGAATTGGACCCGCGACCTACGCATTACGAGTGCGTTCAATAGATATGTATGCGACTATCCACGAACAGAAGATGTTTATAAATATAGGGATGATGTTGTTATGAACTTGCTCGAACTCTGCTGAATGAGAGCGGATGTTCCGTAAATGTTCAGTAGACCCCCCATCCTTAAACGAGTCTTTCAGCAGTCGTGGGCCGAGGTGTTACCCACCGAGGCAACAATCGCCCACAAATAGACCTAAATTTTTTGGTTGCCGATCCACCAATAACTCTTTATTTGAGCAGCTTTTG
>CAMCUE010000084.1 GCA_945878705.1 Ferrithrix thermotolerans DSM 19514
TGCACGACCGCGGGCAGCGCGGCCCCGTGAGCGCTGCATTGGACAAGCACAGTTGAATCAACTGCCGGTGCAACATCTGCCCACATCACATTGTTCACTGCAAGACCCGAACGAAGTAACTGATCTTCGCTGCCAATTACAACACGGGCGTTCGGTGTGTCGACATCAACAACAAACTGTTTTGGTCCACCACCAGGCAAGCCCAAGCCTTTGCGCTGACCGATAGTCACGAGTTCAAGTGCATCCACTGCGCCTGCTTGTACGCCATCTGATGTAACAACAGTTGCTTTACGAAACTCAATGCGGTGTCCCAGAAAAGTTTCACGACCACCAGTGCGCGAAATGAAACAAACATCTTGGCTATCTGGTTTGGTTGCGGTGCGAAGACCAAGTTTGACTGCGCGATCACGCACTTGGGCTTTGGTTAAATGCCCGACCGGAAACATTGTGAACGCAAGTTCTGTTTGGTCAAGCATGTAGACGACATAACTTTGATCTTTTAATTCATCGTGGCCACGAGTTAAACGAAATGTACTCTCTGCGTCTCGTGTGATCTGCGCATGGTGCCCGGTTGCGACGGCATCAAAGCCAAGAAGTCGTGCTCGTTCGCTGAGTCGATCCAACTTTAAATGTCGGTTGCATTCAATACAAGGATTCGGTGTGATGCCGTCAACATGGGCTTGCACATACGGAGCCACAACATGCTTGTCGAAATCTTCGGAAAAATTAAACACTAAGTGGTCAATGCCAAGTTGTTGAGCAACACGACGTGCATCGTCAACATCTGAAACTGAACAACATCCAGTGTCGCTCTCGCCTCCCCACAGTCGCATCGTTACACCAACAACTTCGTGGCCTTGAGCTATTAGTTCGGCGGCAGCCACCGAAGAGTCAACCCCGCCCGACATCGCCACTAGAACTTTCATCTGCCGACCTGTGCTTTTACCGCTGGCTTTTTGCGACGCAATTGATGCACGGCTGCAATCAACGCAGTCGAAGCACGGTCAATGTCGCTCAGTGTTGTTGTGTGACCGAGACTCATTCGCAGAGAACCCATCGAGTATTTTCGATCAACTCTCATCGCCGACAGCACATGCGAAGGCTCCATCGCGCCACTTGCACAGGCACTTGCCGCCGATGCGCAGATCATTGATTCGTCTAGCAAAAATAAAATTGCTTCGCTCTCGCATCCTGCGATACAAAAATGTGCAATGCCAGGCACTCGCTTGTCGCGCGCAACAGTTTCAATGACATCATCAATTTCGCTGATAACTGCATCAACTAGTGCATCACGAAGTTGCGTTACTCGTGCGACCTCGGTATCTCGAGTTGAATCTGTTTCACGAAGTGCCGCTGCTGTTGCCATGATGCCGCCAACATTATGAGTGCCACTGCGACGATCGCGTTCTTGTCCACCACCAACAATTAGTGGATCAATTTCTAAGCCGATTCGTTGCATCGTTATGCCCATGCCTTTTGGGCCACCAAATTTATGCGCGGATACGGTCAACACATCAACCAGTTTTGATATTTCACGCAAATCTTGCCAACATGTCGCCTGCACTGCATCGGTGTGCAATATCGCACCTGGCGCATTGGCTCGAACAACTTTTGCAACTTGGCGAAGCGGAGAAATGCTGCCGACTTCATTGTTGACTGCCATCACTGAAACAACACTTACTCGGCCGGCGTTCTGAGAATCTTGCAAAACTTTCTCAAGTTCAGCGACGTCTATCGCACCGGTTGAGTCAACTGCAACAACTTGACCATTTAAATTTTCAACGCAATGCAACACTGCATGATGCTCTGCGGCAGAGCAAACCGCCACACCGCCACGACGGCGAGCAGACCCAAAAATTGTTGCGTTGTCGCCCTCAGTTCCGCCACTCGTAAAAATAATTTCGCCTGCTTTGCAGCCGATCGCTTCGGCGACATCATCGCGGGCCTCATCAATGGCCTTGCGAGCAATCCTTGCAAAACGATGTGAGCCCGCAGGATTGGCATAAACGCCACTCATGAACGGCGCCATTGCCGAGACCGCCACTTCACGCATCGGGGTGCTGGCTGCGTGATCTAAATAAACAAAATCAGACAAGTTACTTGTGCCAATTGTTTTGCCAAATCGTGCATCCACAGTGGTACAGGCTAACTACACTCACAGGTCTATGAGCCATATCAGTGTCAAGATCGAAATCGAAGCCAGTCCAGAGCGGGTCTGGCAAGTCGTTGAGCCCGTTGAGCGCCATGTTGATTGGATGCACGATGCCGTGGCAATTCATTTTACCTCTGAGCAAACCCGCGGTGTCGGCACGGTTTTTTTATGCGACACAAAAGTCGGGCCAATAAAGCTGACCGACAAAATGGAGATCACACAATGGGTACCTGGCTCAGCAATGGGCGTCAAACATGTCGGCATCGTCACGGGTAGCGGCGTATTTACTCTTGCGCCACTTGACAACGGCACGCGAACACTTTTCACATGGGAGGAAGAACTGATTTTTCCGTGGTATCTCGCTGGCCCACTTGGCGCTTTCATCGGCGGAAAAATTGTTTTGAAGCAAATCTGGAAACGCAATTTGCGCGGTCTTGCAAAACTCTGCAAGCAATAGCTAGAAACTTAAATTAGATCGCGCGCACGAATGCAGTTGCACCAGCCGCGAGCACAACCACAACGATTAGTGGCGCTCGGCGCCAGGCAGCGATAACCGCAACGACAAAGCCAGCAACTCGCGCATCAATCACCAGAGTTTGACCAATTGAGAATGTATCTTTGGCAACGAGTGCGGCTAGCAGCGCAGCAGGAATCAGACCGAGACATCGATCAAATACTTTTGGTAATTGTCGCGAGCCTAAAACAATTAGTCCAAACATTTTGAATAAATAAGCAGTCGCCGCGAGTGCAACGATCATCAGCCATAAATGCTGTGGTTGTGGATTAATCATTTCGTAAACCAACCAATACGGCACACGCCGCAATCAAAATTGGTATACCAATTGGAAAAAATGAAATCGAAATCAGACACAACACACCACCGAGTGCGGCTGCTTGACGACTAAGTTTCGTTCGCAAGTGTGGCAACAACATCACGATAAACGCCGCAGGAAATGCAATATCCAAACCAAATTTCTGCGGATCAATTGCATTTCCGGCAAGTGCACCAATCAGTGTGCCGAGATTCCAAAATGTGAACAAACCAATCCCGGTTGTCCAGAATGCAATTTTACGAAGTCGTGGCGACTCTTGAGCGAGTGCCAATGCCGTAGTTTCATCAATCACAAAATGTGCCGCGAATATTCGCCGAGGCAAACTGCCGGCCATTGACTTTGCCGATGAAGAAAGTGCGAGACCGTAAACAAAGTTGCGTGCGGCAAGCAAAGCGCCGCCACCAAACGCGGCAACTAATGAGCCGCCTGCGCCAACTACGCTCATCGCCGAGAACTGTGACGCACCTGTGAAAACAAAAAATGACAGCGCGCAGGTTTGCCACACGCTTGCTCCAGCGCTAACTGAGGCGACCCCAAACGACAGCCCAAATACTCCAACTGCTCCACCAAGGGTCAAACTCGCAACTACAACTCGTCGCACAATTGGATCAGTTAAAGGCGCAAAGAACCGCTTCACTCAAAAATTAGTTTCACTAAAAAACTCCATGCAACATTTCATCAGCGCTACTCCAAGGGTCACGAGTGTGTGCAAGCATCTCGTTTTGAATTGCATCCCAGCGCTCGCCAGTACAAATTTCCCTTGCCCGATGCTCAAGGCGCCGTTCAATAATTGACCGCAATTCATTTCGCAGTCGTTGGTCGCGACGCTTGGCGAGTGAGCCATCTTTTTGTGTGTGTGCACGGTGTTCGCCGATCGCATTCCACAGCTTGTCGGCACCTTCACCAGTTGTGCCAACCGTTGTGAGGATCGTTGGTCGCCATGCTTCACTTGTGAAATCAGAAAGTTCAAGCATCTGTTCTAAATCACGACGAGTCTGATCAACACCAGGTCGGTCAGCTTTATTGATCACAAAAATATCGGCGATTTCTAGAAGTCCTGCTTTGTTGGCCTGCACCGAGTCTCCCCAGCCTGGGTTGACAACAACCACGATCGTGTCGGCGTTGCGCGCAATTTCTACTTCAACTTGTCCGACACCAACTGTTTCGACCAATGTGCAGGGCGAACCAACTGCGTCAAGCAACCTAACTGCCTCGCTTGTTGCCAGAGACAGACCACCTAAGTGTCCGCGCGTCGCCATACTGCGAATGAAAACTCCAGAATCAGTTGCATGATTTTGCATTCGCACTCGGTCACCCAAAATTGCACCACCAGTAAACGGCGATGACGGGTCAATCGCCAAAACTGAAACTGGTTGATCAAGTGATCGAATGTGCGCGATCAACGCTGATGTGAGTGTGCTCTTGCCAGCCCCAGGAGCGCCAGTAATCCCGACGATGTAGCCGCTTCCAGTTTTGGGATAAACGAGTCGGCTAACGGTTCGCGCGTCGTTACCGCCGCGCTCAATCAGCGATAACAATCGTGCGAGCGCCGATCGGTCACCAGAGCACGCATCACTAAAAAGTTTCGTAATCTCTGGCGTGCGACCATCCATATTTAAAAACTACTTTCTAAACAGCCACGACCTCGGTGATGCCGTCAATACGATCGCGCATGATTCGCTCAATCCCAGCCTTGAGGGTTTGATCTGATGCTGGGCAGGTTCCGCATGCACCTGTGAGCGTGACGCTGACGATGCCAGTCACTTCGTCAACTTCTCGCAAAATAATGTCGCCACCGTCGGCTTGTAACGCCGGACGAATAACCTCGATTGTTTCTTCGACTTGAGTACGAATTGACACTTGACCACCTTGCGCTTTATCTGAGTTGCAACTATTAATCCTGAACCCTCTACGATACGAGGGTGCTTGCTCACCAAGGTGGTTGGGATGAAATTCTCTTAGTAGCAGGACCAATTATTGTGATAATCGCAGTGTTGTGGCAAGCAACTCGACGCGTTAGACGCGAGTCACATCAGCACCAAGACCACTGAGTCGACCAACAAGATCGTCGTAGCCGCGGTCAATGTGATGAATTTCGCTGATCACTGTTTCGCCGTGTGCAGCCAACCCAGCCACAACAAGTGCGGCTCCGGCGCGAATATCTGGGGCAATCACCGAAGTACCAATTAGATATTCAACACCCTTGACAACGGCATGATGACCATCAATTCGAATATCTGCACCCAACTTACATAATTCTTCGATATATCTAAACCGACCAGGGAAAAGATTTTCAGTAACTATTCCGACACCACTAGAAACTGAATTCATCGCCACGAGTAGTGGCTTGTAATCGGTTGCAATTCCGGGGTATGGCAAGGTTGCGAAATCAGTTGCGTTTAATCGACCAGGAGAAGTAACTCGCAATCCATCACGACTTGGAGAAATCAAAACACCCATCTGCGAATATTTATCAATCACCATTTCCATGTGTTCAGATTTCGCTCCACGAATCTGAACATCACCACCTGCGACCGCCACGGCA
>CAMCUE010000085.1 GCA_945878705.1 Ferrithrix thermotolerans DSM 19514
CCAACAAATACAGAAACTCCAAGTTGATAAAGACGCTCGACTGACTCTTCAGGCAACTGCCACGCGACTATGCAACCAATCCAAGCACGATTTTCGACGTCAAGCAGGGTGTCAACTTCGCTTGGCTCTGACACAACCAACACCACTGGTCGCTCGCCTGGTTCGGGCAAGGCACTCTGAATTTCAAGCCCAAGTTGATTAGCCACATCTCGAGCTGGTTCACCAACATCAAGCACTCGAACGTGTGCCAGCGCCTCATTCATGAAATTTGCTTCAGCGAATTCTCCGGCTTTGGGATTATCGCCAGATGGTGCTGCACCTGCTTCAGAACTATCGCTTGATTCGGTACTTTTGCTCATATTTATTTAGGTTTCACTCTCATTTGTTCGGTTACTGCACTAGACAATACTCCTCAATTTGAGAGTTCTTAGCGATTTTGTAATAGCGATTTTGTAATAGCGATTTGGGAACAAGGCATCGGCTGTGCCACGTATCCACCATTAAAAGGACGATGTTTCCTAATCTAGTTATGCGGAGTTGTAAAACTCATAATAAGGAGCAAACTAATGAAAGCATCAATCTGCCATTTTTTTAAGAACGCGAACGCAAAAATTGCTAACCGCGAAAGTGGCTTTACGCTTACAGAATTGGCTGTTGCCATGCTTGTAATCGGTATTTTGGCCTCTGTTGCGGTGCCAAGCTTCTTAGGCTCACGAAACAATGCATACGATAAAGAAGCCCAGAATTCAATCAACTTGGCGATCAATGCCGCGTTGGTGCAATATCAGAACCAAGGTGACTTTTCAGACGCAAACTCTGCGCAATGTGGCGATTCATCGCAACTTGCTGCCGACTTGCAGAAAATTGAGCCAAACATTGACATGATTCAAGCTTCAGAGGCGTCGGCAAATGCTCGAAAAGTGAGCGTTACTGCAAAGCAAACCTGGAACTCAAACAACGAGTTACTTGGCTGTCAAGCATTTTTTGCTACAGCACTTTCTTCAAGCGGAACCTGCTGGGTTGCACGATACACAGTTGAAGGCAAATTCTTCAACGCTGGCAGCATTGCCCCAATCGTTATGGCTCCGGCTTTGAACACACAAAATGCATCAATTGCGACTTGGACACTTTTGCAGGCAAACGGTGCCGCATACGCCCAAATTCGCGCACGTTCAAACGCTGCAGATGCTGATAACACACAAACACTTGCTTTAACTCAGTCAAATTGCAACGCCGCAAAACAATCAACCGGTCTTGTCTTTGGTCAGACGGGCTACGCTACGGCGTACTACGCGCAACCAAGCGAGTTCTACTCGTCATGGCGTGACGCAACTGGTGCAGCAGGTGGAGCCGGCAACTAGCTAGCCCAATAATTAACTAGCTAACAAGTTTTAAAAAAGTGGGGTGCCAGCGAACCGGCACCCCACTTTTTTATTGCCACTAATAGGCAGGCAACAAAAGTTCTAATTGTCTAAACAAGAACCATAAGACAATTAAAAACGGTACCGAACCAAATATGTAGGCACGCAATCTTCCGATCTTTTCGGCGGTTGCCGCAATAGCCGTCATCACGATTATGGTCATCAATGCAAAAACTATTGACGGTGCAATCTGATTAGGCAGACCGTTGAGCGTGACCTGAAGAGTTTGTCTGATTACTGGAGTCTCGACAACATTTACTGAAGGATCAAATCTGGGTGCCGTTGGGTTGAGTGAAGGGTCGACTTGAGATGCCCCAGGGGCAACTTCTCCATTTGGGAGCGTTGACGGTGTTGTAATTTGTGCGACTGCCTTGCCGAATTCGGGGTCGAGCATTGCAAACGGTTCACCAACTAATTGGGCTACTACGATGATCCGTTCTGCTGCACTAAATTTCGGATGGCATGCTGTAAGCGTTAGTCGATTATCCCCGACATCTGCCAACACAAACTCGTCACTTGGTCCGACAATTGAATAACCACCACCTATTGCACGAACCGTACCTGCCCACAATTTTGATGCAACTACTGGATCCATCACTTCATAAATTGCTGTACCGACTGGTGTCAATACATTTATTTTGTCACCAGGAAGCAACTCGCCGATGCGGCCGAATGGCGCACCGTATGTAGTTCTGTGCCCGGCAAGTGCGACGTTGCCTTTATCACCCAAAAACGCGGTTCCGCGGTAGCGACCAATTGCCGCTCGCAGTTCGGTGGTGGCGGCGCCCTCGAGGATGAATTTGTCGAGCCCAATTGATGGTGCCATAATTCGCCCAATTACTTCACCTTCAGAGGCTTTAGTGACATGACTTATAGCTTCAGTTGATTGCTCGACCATTGTCGGGTCAATCACTGCAGGCACTGTTGTCGGGGCTACTGCAGGCGGCAAAGTCGTCTCGACTACAACAGTAGTTTCAACAGCCACAAAATTATCGCCCGCAACAGTTGCTTCGGTCGACATGACAGTTGTAACTGGCGCCGGCGACAAAATAGTAGTAACGGTTTCAACAGTCGTTGTTGGCAAAAAAATCGGTGTCGCAGTCAACTCAAACGAAGGCGAAGCAGCATCAAACTTGCCGCTTAAATTACTTTGCGATTGATACGCAATGAGTCCCGTACCAAAGAGTTGAAATAACACGAACAAGATGCCCACAAAACTGGCCCAAGTCAGCGCCATTCCAAATATTCGAAGCGATCGTCTTACACGTGGTGGCCTTGTCTGAGCTTGACGAAAAGGTAACGGTTTATCGATCACCGAAATAATCTAGATTTAGATCGTCGTTTTTCGCGTGGCACCGTGCCAATTACAGCATCTTCAACCAATGTGTACTCAGACCGGAGCCGAACAGATGCGCCCGCGCCATCATTGGTGTCGCCGATGCCGGTTGACTCAGGAAAATCAACCGCGTTAATGATATTTCGTAAAGATGATTTGTTGTTTTCTTCGGTGGATGTAACGAATTGCGGCCGCGGAATCTGCCCAGTTACAACATCGGCGGTAGTCGGCTGTGGAATCTGTCCAGATACTGGATCTGCGTTTGCTGGTCGAGGTATTTCACCGGTGACATCAACCGGATTGACATCTATGAACTTTGATCGTGACTTAGAACTATCAATATTTTTTGAATCGTCGTTTTGATTGAAGCCGGTCATAGTTATTCGTCGTCTGCATTCTTTGGGGCTATGTTATCTATTGCTTGTCTCATTGCTTTCTTTCGAGCTCGCGAACCCATCGCCGAAAGTTCGTCGAGGTGTGCTGAAATTCGTTTTGCAACTTCACTTTCAAAATCGCTTTGAGTTCTGTCTAACTCTTTGGCCCGTTCTGTTAGTTCTTCTTCAAACCTAACGAGTTCAACTCGTTCTTTTTGAAACGCTGAAATTTTGTCTTCAAGGCCGTTTAGCGCCAGTTGAGCGTCAATTTCTTTCTCTTGAATCTCAATAACCTTCGCCCTGATCTGTTCAAATTGTTGTTGAGCGGCTGCACGACGCTGTTCAAATTCTGCAGCCGATTGCATTGACTCTTCGATTGTTGAGCGAATCGCTTCGGTTTCATTGGCAGTTCTGACCTTCGCACCTTCAATTTCGGCGAGTTCAACCGTCAAAAAGTCACGGGAAATACGAAGAATTTCGACCTGCGGATCTTTGCCCAAATCGGCAAGTTTCGCCAGTTCTGCATGAATTATGGTTCTCTCGGCGCGCGCGCGTTCAAGAGTCGCGAGAACTTCGCGCTGCATTTGTTGCATTGTCTCTAGTTCGCGTTGGAGCACCGATGACCGCGCTGTCAATGTCTCTTCGTATTCTGCGGTTTCTTTAGCCTTCTCTGCTCGTTGGATATCAAGTCGTATTAATTCTTGTTTGCGATTTGTCACTTCATTTTTAACTTCATTCAAAATCTGTTGAGAATTAGTTGTTTCGGCGATTATCTCGTTTAACCGCGCATGAGCCGCCTCGGCCAGACGAATCGCTTCGTCTGACAAAGTGCGCTGATGTGAAGCGTCAATTTCGGCCCTTGTTAAGGCCGACTGAATTTGTTCGACCCTAGCCACTTGGAGAGTCATTTCGTCTCGCACAACCTGCAGTGCGGCCCGCTCATTAACGAGCGTCTGAGTCAACGAGGCGTGATGCTCCATCAAATACTCAATTTCGCGACGAAGCGAGTCGGCTTGATCAACCATTACTGCTACGTTTCCACGCTGAGTGGTCAGATCAGTTTCGATAGCGAATAATTCATGAGAATGGACTGCCATTTCAAGACCAATCTTCTCGGCATCATCTCGTTTTGAAACTAGTGAAGCGTTTGTAGTGAGAAGATTTTGCTGTGTTTGACGAAGTTCGCCCGCAAGATCTGTAAGCGAGTCTTTGGCCATTTCAATTTCGGCGATGAGATAGTTCTTTTCATTCGGCAAATCAACTGCCGACAAATTGCCACCTTCATGAGCCTTAGAAATCGGCGTCATTGAAAAATTGTTCTTCGCAAGATCAATTGATCCATCGGTTGAGATACCGAAACCGAGCACACGCGATGAAGAAACATGCTCGCTGTCGAGCATTGTTCGAAGATCGCTTGCGCCTTGTGCCGGGTTGCCCACGAGCACGAGGGTGCCGACCAGTTTCGCCGACTCGGCCGCATGTCGAAACACCAGCCGACCCGAGGCCTGCCAGATGTTCAATGCCGAGGGTGAACTGTTTTCAAGTTCAACACACATCCACCATCGAAAACTTTTTTCTGCGATACCACTTGCCGCGATCACCTGCATCGGAAGTCGTATCTCCGAAAATAGTTTGCGCATCTCTCGTTCTGATGTGACATGGTCTGGCACACAAGAATTTACAATCACTAAATCAACTATTTCTACAGACTCCATCGCTGAAATTTTTTCAACAAGGTTTTTTGTTGAACCAGATTGTGGGGTCCAATCAATCAAATGTGAATCTTCCGAACGATGTGGCCGAAGTTTTTTGAGTTCATCCACTAGGACTGAACTATTGCCAAGCACGATCAGGCGATTGTCGGCAAAGTTCGGATTTCTCACCGACGTCTTACCCCGCTCTGGTTCTGGACCAGGGACTCCGAGTAGCCGATTTAAACTCATGGATTTATTTTAGTGAGCCGAATGCCAAGTCTTTCGCGCCAAGCGGCGACCGTCCAGCGGGTGACATTTAGTTTTCGTGCGACCGCCGAATTTGAAACACCTTGCATTGCGACAAGTTGAATTAACAAAGATTGATAACGGCGCAAGCGGCTGGGCAAAACCCCAGATTTTAAAAGTAACGGAATCGCAACTTCGGCTGTCAGTTTATTGATTGCAATTAGTTCAACAATGCCAATCTTGGCGAGTTCTTCTGCGCTCGTAACAAATGAAGGGTTCAAACTTTTTGAAAGCCAACTCTTTCGCTTTTCTTGGTTGGCACACGGTGAACAAAGTTTCTCTAAATTGTGACCCGCTAAGAAGCATGCGCACTTATCACATTTTCTCTCAACTAGTTTTGGAGTCACCAGCCGCTGTGGGCGTGAATTCATTTCAGACTTCTAT
>CAMCUE010000086.1 GCA_945878705.1 Ferrithrix thermotolerans DSM 19514
CTGGACGGATCATGACCCGCAACGCCATTGGGCGTTTTCGTAGGACGGTGTCACCTCTAATTGGTGCCATCTGTTGCATTTCACTGGTTACGGGGTTGGCCCCTGCCTCGGCTCACGCGGCTGGTTTTGGTGCGCCAGAAGCCAGGTTGCCCCAGACTTCTGATGACAAGCAGCGCGAGGTAGACGCGATTCTTGACGAATTAGATCGTCTTGCCGAAGCAATGGATAATTTGGCTGAAGATTTTGCCGGTGCAGTTAACGACGGGCTTGAACTTGATAAAGAAATTGCAGCCACCGAGGGCCGCATCAAAGCCAAAGAACTTGAACTTGGGGCGATGCAGGCACAACTACAAAATGTCGCGTTAAAAACTTTCGTCGGCAGTTCAATTTCGAATAGTTTGGCCAGCATTTTAAGTTCGACTGGCACACTGTCTGACGCAGTGCGTAAATCTTATTTAACTTCGGTTGCATTAAACACAGGTGTCAGCGGACTCGACGCATTGCAGGGAAAGATCGAAGATATCGCCCGCGAACGCAAGCAACTTGAAAGTCAACGCACTCGCTCTGGTGGCATCGCCGACTATGCAAAGAAACGCTTATCGGCGGCCAAGGCTAGCGAAGCGGCTTACACGGCGAGAGAGCAAGAAGCCTTGCGAGACCTAGGCGATTTGTTGCGCGGCGAACAAAGTAAGCGTGCTACTGCTGCTCTTGCAGAAGCCGCAAAAATCGCAGAGTCGTTCTCGAAAATAAAAGTTTCAAATGTGCCTGCGCCATCATCGGCGTCTGGTATTGCTGTTAAAGCTGCGCTCTCACAACTTGGAGTGAAGTACGTATTTGGTGCTCTTTCACCCGGTGTAGCATTTGATTGTTCAGGACTTATGTCGTATGCATGGAGCAAAGCGGGGGTTAGTATTCCTCGGTCATCGCGCTCGCAATATGACGGATTGACGCGTGTTCCAACTTCTGCGGCACAGCCGGGTGACTTGATTTTTACGCACAACCCAGTTAGTCACGTCGCGATGTATCTCGGCGGCGGACAAGCAGTTGCGTCACCACGAACAGGCGATGTTGTCAAAGTTTACGCAATCACTTGGTCGAAAGTTACTGGTGTCGGTCGGCCCAAGTAATAGTGAACAACTAATCGCGAAATAGTAAAATTGTAAATTAGATGATCGGCTGGGTGCGCTCTGAATTTTCTGCGGGCAAGATAACCCATGAAACTTTTCGCAAAGGATCTGGGCCTGGCGTAATTATCGTTCATGAAATACCTGGCATTACACCAGCAGTTGAAAAATTTGCAAACGAAGTTGTCGACGCTGGGTTTACCGTTGTGATGCCATTGCTTGTTGGCGCAACTGATAAATCTCCGAGCCGCAATTATCTGGCATCGTCAATGATCAAGATTTGTATCTCAAGAGAGTTCACGAAAATGGCTGTAGGTCAAACTTCACCGGTCATTGCTTGGCTTAGGGCACTAGCCAAACAACTTCACGATGAACTCGGTGGCGTCGGTGTCGGCGCGATCGGTATGTGTTTTAGTGGTGGTTTCGCTCTCGGCATGATGGTTGATGACATCGTTGTCGCCCCGGTGCTCTCGCAGCCGTCACTTCCGTTTGCGGTTGGTGTCAAGCGCTCAGCAGATTTAAATCTTTCGCCGCAAGACGCGACGCGAGTCGCACAGCGCGCCGCAGACGGCTGCCAAGTACTCGGTTTGCGGTTTACTGGTGACAAACTTGTTGGCACGCGATTTGCGGAACTTCATAAATTGCTTGGCGATGCGTTTATTGCTGTTGAGTTTGAATCAACCGCGAAATCAGATCACTCGGTGTTGACTGAACAACGCAAAGAACTCGGTGTGCAACGCGTAATAGATTTCTTAAAATTAAAACTTTTTTAGTACGCGAACTTTGAATTTAAGATCTTTGAAAGACTTCAAAGCCTTATCTGGTGCTTTGTGATTAATAATTAAGTGTCGCGCTAGTCGACCTTTGGCTGCTTTAGCATCGTGACCACCAGCGGTGCCCGATTTTGTCGCAAGGTCAATTCTGAAGTATTCGTTGAGAAGTTTCTCACTTGGCACGAAAGCCGCCGAGTGCTCTTGGGGGAGTAGATCAATAACGACACCTCCAGCGCAATACTTATTTAGCGCAAGTGAAATTGTTTCGCGCCACCAAGATGAGAGTTTGCCCATTGGTGCAAGTGACGCACTAATTTTTAGCCGATAGTCGGGTATCGCATCACTCGCAGTAACGAGCCCCAGTAAACCTGAGACAACGATGATATTTTTTTCGGCAAATTTTTGTTGTGCGCTCGTTAAAGATGCAAGATCGAGATGATCCCACACGACACCGGTGTATCGCTCGCGAGCGGGCAAGGTCTTTGCTCCGCGCAACGCAAGATTCGCCTGTTGTGCTCTCAGCAGGTGGGCGCCAGACACGCCGAGTAGTTTTTGTGAGCCACCGTTTTCTATCCGTAAAGCAGAGATAATCTCGGCGCGTTGTTTCGCCAACGTCTTGCCGAATGTGCCATCAAGTTCTTTAAATTTCGTGCCAGTCACTCCGGAAATAGCTTTGCCTTCGGAGGGCGGTAATAAAATAAAAAGTTTTTTGTTACTAGTCACGACACACGATTCTGCCTGATTGTTTGATGTAACTAGTTGATGCAATAGTCGCATACGCTGCCCCTAGTCTGCAGGGGTAATGACAGAGCACAAACCCAATATTTCTCTAGACATTGCGTCATTGAACCCAGACCAGCAAGACGCCGTTTTGCACCCGAGTGGGCCGTTGCTGGTGATTGCTGGCGCAGGTTCGGGCAAGACCCGCGTGTTGACGCACCGCGTGGCTCATCTAATTAGCCAAGGCACGCACCCGATGCGAATCTTGGCGATCACGTTTACCAATAAAGCAGCCGGTGAGATGCGCGAGCGCGTCGAAGCGCTTGTCGGCAAAGTTGCTGAACGCATGTGGGTTAGCACTTTTCATGCTGCGTGTGTGCGAATTTTACGAATGCAGGCCGAGCAGATCGGGTTTCCGAAGACTTTCTCAATTTACGATCAATCAGATTCGAAAAGATTAATCGGTTATGTGATTCGTGATCTTGGGCTTGACGCAAAGCGATTTCCGGCGCGCGGTGTGCAGGCGCGAATCAGTTTATGGAAAAACGAATTATTATCGCCTTTTGATGCTGCCGCGCAAGCCGAAAATGTATTTGACACAAAATACGCCGAGGTTTATCGCGAATACCAAAATCGTTTAATGCGGGCTGGCGCAATGGATTTTGATGATTTGCTGTTTAATACGGTGCAACTATTTCGTCAGCACAAAGATGTTTTGGCACAATACCAACAGCGGTTCGAACATATTTTGATTGATGAATATCAAGACACGAATATGGCGCAAAACGAAATCGTGCTCAAACTTGCTTCTGCTGATGATGTCAATGCACAACACAATGTGTGCGTTGTGGGTGATACAGATCAATCTGTATATCGTTTTCGCGGCGCCGACTTCAGAAACATCTTGCAATTTGAAACGGCGTTTCCTGAAGTCACTGTTGTCGTGTTGGCGCAGAACTATCGCAGCACGCAGACGATTTTAGATGCCGCTAATGCAGTGATAACTAATAACGCAGAGCGCAAACCCAAAGAACTGTGGACAGAACTCGGCAAAGGCGACCGTGTCGTGCGTTTTTATGCTGACGATGAATATCACGAAGCAAACTGGTCGATCTCACAACTTAAACAAATGCACGAGACCGACGCGCGCCAATGGCGTGAGATGGCCGTGTTTTATCGCACCAATGCGCAAAGCCGTGTGCTTGAAGAAAGTTTGATGCAGTCTGGTGTGCCGTATAAGGTCATCGGTGGCACTCGGTTCTATGACCGTCGCGAAGTCAAAGATGCGCTCGCATATATTCGTTGTGCGGCAAACCCGCTTGACGAAGTCAGCCTGAAGCGCATTTTAAATGTGCCTAAGCGTGGCATCGGCGACACAACAGTCGATCGAATCGATGCGTTTGCTGCAAGTCAGCAAGTTTCTTTTGCTGTTGCTTTGCGTCGTGCAACTGAGGCTGGTGTTGGTGGCGTTGGGGCAAAAGGCATTGCGGCGTTTGTTGCATTAATCGACGATCTCGAGTCGCGACTCAGTCAAGGGCCAGGGCCTGTATTGCGCCATGCACTTGAGGTCAGCGGTTATTTCAAAGAACTTGAAACCGAAGACACGGTTGAGTCGGCAGGTCGACATGAGAACCTATTAGAACTAATCGGTAGTGCCAGTGAGTTTGTTCAAGTTGACGAGTTTCTAGAGCAGGTTGCACTCGTTGCAGACACTGATCAAATTGATTCTGACAATCATGTGACACTGATGACTCTGCATGCCGCCAAAGGTCTTGAGTTTCCGGTTGTATTCATCGTCGGCTTAGAAGAAGGAATCTTTCCACATAGCCGTGCTTTGACAGATCAAGACGAACTCGAAGAAGAGCGTCGTTTGGCATATGTCGGCATAACTCGCGCCAAAGAGCGATTACTTTTATCGCACGCCTGGAGTCGCAATTTATATGGCTCAAAGCAGTACAACCCGCCGTCGCGGTTTCTAGATGAGATACCTAGTGAGTTGTTACAGCGCGAAGGCAGTATCGATTCTGGCGCCGATCAAGGTCGCGGCGGGTTTCGACCGAACGCAGATCAAAGTAGTGGTCGACGAATCGAGTGGACACGGGCGACGATCCCGAAATATCGTCGCGACGGCGATGCAGTTGGCGATTTAACGAACGCAAATGCGGGTCTGAAAGTTGGTGACGATGTCGAACACCCATCCTTTGGCGAAGGTGTGATCACCAGTATTCGTGGCTCTGGCGAATCGGCTGAAGCGACAATTGAGTTCGCCAAGCACGGCGCCAAACATCTGGCTTTGACTTGGGCGCCATTGAAAAAAATTAACTAGCTAGCTAGCTAACTAGCTAGCTAACTTGCTAGCCCGCGCGCAAATCAATTAATAGTGTTTTCAGATTTTCAACAATTGGTCTCACGTCGAGCGGAAGTTTTAATTGTTCAACTGCAAGCGTTCTGCCGTCGCAGTCTTTAAAGTTGCGAGACTTTTGAAGATGCTCAACTAAGCAGGTCTCAGTTCGGTCTGCTGGGTAGGCGTAGTAGACCTGCCAGCCCTTTGCTGGGTTAGTGCCTGTGTGGTCAATCACGATTGAACGCTTGCCAGTTGCGTCGCGCAAGTCTGGATACAAAATTGGGCCATCTTGGTCGATGCTTTTGGCGACATCTTTTACTTCCCCAATTTCGAAAGTCTGCGGAAGCGTTTCTGGTCGGCTCTGGCGATTGTTGGTTGATGTGCTGGCCAAGATCCAGGTCACACCAAATAGCAATGCGAAACCTGCGATTCCAGCGACTATTGGCATTACTGCACGAGCAACTGGCGATGTGAATTCGACTCGTTTCATGTCGTAAGGTTAATAAGTCGTGAAACGAAATTATCGAGTTGTTGTCGCAAAACCTGGCCTAG
>CAMCUE010000087.1 GCA_945878705.1 Ferrithrix thermotolerans DSM 19514
TCGTAGCTACAGATGTAAGAATTCCGATTTGCGGATACTTGGCCGCAATTTGCGCTGCAGAAAAACCGCGAGACCAAACCATCAATGAACTGTTGGCGGCAAGATCGCCTTGGTCAACTTGCGCCGGAAACGCTCCGCCAGCGGTTCGCCCACCATTTGAAGATGAGAACTCAGTGCGAACCGTTTGCCCCTGCGGACTTCGAATAATTATTCCAGCCGTTTCGAGAACTGCTCGATCTGTGTTCGCGGTTTCTAAAATCGCGGGTGTGGCATTTAATGCAGTGCGTAATGCCGCACCACCGTAAACCTGACAATCTTGCGTGTCGCAAGTTTTTGCCAAACCGGGATAGCGATTTTCAGTTACTGAGTAAGAGCGTGCCGCAACTGCTTGCGCACGCAATGCGTTCATTCCAGCACCGCCAGCAGCATCACCCCAACTTGATGGCGATTCTCGCGGCACAACACCGCGAAGATAATCGTCAAGTCGAGCAATGTTGATCGTGCGGTTTTCATTTTTTGTATTGTTCATCGCACGAATTAATCCGCGATAGTAACGAACTTGGTTGAAATTATTTGCCTTTGGTTCGCATAGTCCAACCATCTCAAGCGCTGCACCTGCAGAGTCTTGACTGGCGTTAGTTGAGAATGATGCCTGTCCACTGAACTCACCGATGAGCGCAAAGCCCGATGCTTCTGGCACATCAGCCTCAGCCAGACACTTGCGTTCTGCTGAACCCCAAACTTGATAAACGCGTTCTGTGCCCGGCTTTTCGCGGGCAATCATGCTGGTGAAACGTCTAGCTTGATCTGGGTCTTCAACTAACCGCATTGTTCCCGAATCAGAAACGACACCAGTTTGTTTGGCGTTAAGCACACTCAGCCAAATACTCATTTCTTGGTTCGGCGCTTCAAGAGATGAACGAGTGTTGCCGGTCGCGCCGCCGTAATAGAAGTCAATAATTTGTTCCCATGACCAACCAGATGCAGTCGCCCAGCCGAAAGATCCGTATTGGCTTAAGCCGCGACCGTGACCGAATCCGCGACCATATACGACGATTCCACCTGGCAGTTGTCCGTCAGCGGCGTTTGCTTGATGCAGTGGTGCGACCCCACCGAAAAATACGGCCAGGCAAATTATGGCGCTAAAACGCCGTCTAAAAATGTTTTTGAATCTACGCATAGGGGACTCGATCTTCCTCGCCGGCGAATTACAAGTCTATATCAACCTAAGCGGCTACCTCGGTTGCTTGAAGAGTGTCACGTTGTTGAACGACCACTCCAGCGAGAACAAAACTAATACCAATGAGATCGGTGATACTTGGCACTTGATCTAAGAACAACAGACCGAAAATTGTTGCAGTGACAGGAAGTAATGCAAGCAATAATGAAAATCTACGCACGGGTATTCTTCGCAATGTGAATTGGTCGATGCCATAACCAATTGCGTTGGATAAAATTCCGACTAGAAAACAAGTCGCAAGTATCCATGGCGTGCTAAATGCTGGTCCACTTGTTGGAGCACCAAATGGAGCGATGAATATTGCGCCAATTAGTAGTCCAACACCTAGACCAGAGACGCCACGATCAAATCGCGCGACTTTGGCTCCAATCACGATGTACAGAGCCCACATGATTGAAGCCAGAAAAATAAAAAACAATCCAACTGGCTGATTACCAAGTTCAATCCCAGAAAGTATCAAGACACCGATTACTGCGCTAATCAATGCAATTGCGTTTCGGCTTGTGCGTGTGCGTAATGCAGCAACGCTTATTGGTCCAATAAATTCAATTGCAACACCTTTGCCGAGATCGAGATGTTGAATTGCCAAATAGAAAAATAAATTCATCAAGGCTGTTGAGATGCCGAACAGACTGACTGAAATTAGTTCGTTCCGGGTCCAGCGACCACCGCGACGCAATGTTGGAATAGAAACTGCAATCAATACAAGTGCTGCGCCGATTACGCGAAACCAGGCGACACTTGCCGGCGCTAAGTCATCAAATAAACGAACAGCAATTACTGCGCCGCAGTATTGACCGATAGCAGAGACGACGAACAGCGCTTCGGGCGGCGCATTATTTGCAAAACGATTTAATCCGCTTGTTGCGGTTTTTGAACTCAATCGAAAAGATCTGGATCGGTTCGACAGATCTCTTGCCACAGTGGTTGAAACTGCAACCAACCCGCGGCGGGGTAGCCAGTCAGATCGCGGGTGTAACTCGCCATCTCATGCGGAATTAATTTTGGTGTGCCTGCTGCTTCGGCCATTAGTTGTGCTTGGCAGGTGCGCTCCATTGTGATGAACCAAAACGCTGCTGCATCTACAGTGTCGCTAACAGTGAACAAGCCGTGATTCTGATGAATTGCTGCTTTGCCTTTTGGAAATTTTGCGGCAATTTCTTGACCTGCAGCAAGTTCAACAACAACTGCGCCACCTTGTTCGGTGATCACGGTGTGATCTTCATAAAAATAACACGAGTCTTGTGTTATTGGGTCAAGAAGTCGGCCAAGTGAAGACCATGACTTGCCGAATGGCGAGTGTGCATGCGCGGCAGCAATTACGTCGGGTCGCGCTTGGTGGATTGCTGCGTGAATACAAAATGCCGCGCGGTTGACGGGCTGCGAGCCGTAAACAACATCGCCACTGTGATTGACGAGCAATAAATCGCTAACGGTCATATAGCGAAAACTCTTTGCAAATGGATTCACCCAAAAGTGATCCGGAAACTCTGGGTCGCGCACCGTGATATGGCCGGCGACACCTTCACCGAAACCGAGACGACCAAAAATTCGCATTGCTCCAGCAAGTTTTTCTTTGCGGTGCCGACGCTCTTGTTCGAATGTTTCAAATTTTTGTGGCCCAAGTTGTGCCACAGCTTTTGGCGTTAGTTCGATGCCGTCAATTACTTTTTTGGTATCCGCAGATTGTTCGATAATTGCCATGTCTGTAGGTTACGACAACGCGAGCAGCGCTGCATTCACGAGTTGCTCGGGGAGCAGATCGAAAACGCCGTATAACTCGGCGATTGTGCCCGATTGGCCGAATTCATCAACGCCGACAGGCACCGTGCGTGCCCCGTAAACCGAGCCGAGCCAGGCAAGCGAATGACTTGCAGCATCTTGCACCGTGAGAATTGGCAGGCGACGCTCGGACTCATGCAACAGCAGTCCAAGATGTCCGACATCTCGGGTTGTGACCCCGTGACGAGTCGCATTTTGTTGAGCGTTGCGCCAGCCACGGTAAATCCGATCGGGTGAACAAATATCAATCACGACGGCGTTTATGCCTTCCGATTCAAGAAGTTTTGCTGCTGCCAGTGCTTCAGGTACGACGCTTCCGGTTGCGGCGATAATCAAATCAGTCGGTTGCGTCGTATCTGTCGGTTGATGGAGTCGGTAGCCCCCCGCTAAAACATCAGCACGCAAAGCGTCTACTCCACGCATGGCTAAAATATTTTCAAACGGCGTTTGATCAATCGGCCGTGTCGAGAGTCTCAAGTACATACTGTCGCCATCTTGTGTTCCGAGGCGTTCAAGACCATTGCAAAGTAACCAGTCAAGTGAGCGTGCGTAACACGGTTCTGCATATGTCAAATTCGGAAGTTCCATTCCGAGTGAAGTTGTGACGGTGCTTTGATGCGCACCACCTTCAGGGGCCAGAGTTACACCTGACGGAGTGCCAACCAAAATAAATCGTGCGCCGTTGTAGAGCGCATAGATCAGCGCATCTAGTCCGCGACAAACAAACGGATCGTAGACAGTGCCGATTGGTAACAAGTGCTCGCCATGCAGTTCGTGTCCAAGACCGAAAGCATGAAGCGCAAGAAATAAATTCATTTCGCTGAGGCCGAGTTCGACGTGACGACCTTGGGGTCCTTCGTTCCATCGCAATAAACGGTCATCACCTAAATAATTTGGCTTCTCATCAGAACTGAATACACCGAATTTATTGATCCATCCGCCCAAGTTCGTGCTGACACTGACATCAGGCGAAGTTGTAACCATTCGCTCAGCTACTTCAGGTATTGAACCAAGACCAGTTAGCAATCGTCCGAAAACTTCTTGTGTTGACATTGGTTTCTTGCCGACCGCAATGCCGACTTCAGTTGGGATATTTAGTCGTGGCCGATTAGAAAGTTTCTTGTTGTTGATGTCGCCACCCACAGCACGACAGACGCGATCTTCTTCGGTGTCGGTTTTGAATTGATCCCACTCGGTTTCGAGAGTCAATCCGTTGCGCAGTCGCAACTCATGAATTTGAGTTTCTGAGAGTAATGCTGCGTGGTTTAGTGGGTCACCAGCAATTGGCAAACCCCAACCCTTAACTGTGTAAGCGAAGACAACGCTCGGCTTGTCGGTGACCAAATCACATTCACGGTAGGCATCAAGCAACATTTCAATGTCATGACCGCCAAGGTTTTGCACAAGCGGAGCAAGGTTTTCATTACTGATGTCGTTTATGAATGCAACAACTTCTGCTGGTGCCCCGTCTAAAAACTTTTCGCGTAGTGCCGCGCCGTAAACGGCGAACAAACTTTGATATCGCTCATTTGACATGTCGTCAATGTATTTTCGAAGTGGTTCACCACCTGGTTGAGAAAATGCCGCCTGCAATGTATGTCCGTACTTGGCTTCAATTACATGCCAGCCAGCATCAGCAAAAAAGCCTGCGAGTTTTTTGATCTTCATGCCAGGTACAACGCGATCAAGACTTTGTCTGTTGGCGTCGACGACCCACATCACATTGCCCAGACCTTGAAGTGCTGGGTCAGCAATTGCTTCCCAGATATTTCCTTCGTCGAGTTCGGCGTCACCAACCAGGGCGATGAATCTTGCAGTTGGTCGGGGGGTGAAGTGCGCGTCAACGTAGCGACGAACCATTGATGCAAAAAGTGGCGCAACTGCACCGAGGCCAACTGAACCAGTTGAAAAGTCGGCGACGTCTGGATCTTTGGTGCGACTCGGGTAACTCTGTAAACCACCGAGTGTGCGCAGGCGCTTGAGGTACGACTTATCAAGTTCGCCAGTTAAATACTTGATCGCATGAAAAATTGGCGAAGCATGTGGTTTCACTGCGACTTTGTCGTCGCCATTGAGATGGCCAAACCAAAGTGAAGTCATGATGCTGACGACAGATGCACTGCTGGCCATGTGTCCGCCAACTTTCACATTGAACTCTGCGTCGCGTCCACCTGGTGCTGGTGGTATTTCGCGTTCGCGGTTGGCGTAGTCGACCATTCGCACAGCGAGCCACAGCACTCTTTGTTGAATTCTTTCAAGCACAGCGATGTCTGCGAGATTTTCATGACCGATTGCGTTTTTGTTCATCCGTTAATTATGGCTTATTGTAAAGAGTCTTGGCTATGTCTCGAGAACTCGCACCATCACAAATGTCGGCACCAGTTGCCCAATATGCGCACGGCGTGCATCTGCCTGCTGGCTGTGAGTTTATTTTTACTTCGGG
>CAMCUE010000088.1 GCA_945878705.1 Ferrithrix thermotolerans DSM 19514
AAGACGAATTGCTTAAAGTTGCAAAATCAGAAAAAGGCACAACGGGTAAAAATTTAGTCGCCCAAGTAAGCACTACCAAAAGTTATATTCACGGCAGCGGTAAGTTCACGGTTGTTGCTTACGACTTCGGTATCAAAACAACAATGTTGAATTGTCGAGCCGAATTTGCGACTGTTCATGTTGTGCCAGCAACGACTTCAGCGGCTCAGGTGATGGCGCTATCACCGAACGGAATCTTTTTGTCCACTGGACCAGGTGACCCTGAGATGGTTCACGGGGCTCCAGAGACAATTCGCGAATTGCTTGGCACTGGTGTTCCGTTATTCGGAATTTGTCTTGGACATCAATTGTTGGCCCTCGCGCTTGAAGGCAAAACTTACAAATTGCCATTTGGGCACCATGGCGCAAATCATCCGGTACGCAATATCGCAACAGGCACGGTCGAGATCACGAGTCAAAACCACAATTTTTGTGTAGACGCAGACTCGTTGGCGACAAAAGCCGAAGTTACACACATTAATTTGAATGACAACACGAATGAGGGTTTTCGCGTTCGTGGAGCGAATGCTTTCAGTGTGCAGTATCACCCAGAAGCTGGGCCTGGTCCACACGACAGTCGATATTTATTTGCAGAATTTGTGGCAATGATGGATCGTAAATAATGCCGAGGCGTAACGACATCAAGTCAATTTTGGTTTTGGGATCGGGACCAATCGTGATTGGTCAAGCCTGCGAATTTGACTATTCAGGAACGCAGGCATGTCGTGTATTGCGTCAAGAGGGATACCGAGTAATTCTTGCGAACTCAAATCCGGCGACGATTATGACTGACCCTGATTTTGCTGATCGCACATACATTGAGCCATTGACACCCGAGTTCATTGAGCAAATTATTGAACGTGAGCGACCCGATGCGGTGCTGCCGACATTGGGTGGGCAAACGGCACTTAATCTTGCGATGACTTTGTTTGAACGCGGCAAAGTAGGAGTGCCAGGAACTCCGGAATTGATTGGCGCCAATGCGCTGGCGATTGCTACGGCTGAAGATCGTGGCAAATTCAAAGACGCGATGATTGAGATTGGTTTAAGTGTTCCTCTCAGCGGAATAGCACACACAGCAAAGCAAGCAGATGAGGTGTTGAAAGAAATCGGTTTACCTGTAATTATTCGCCCCGCTTATATTTTGGGTGGACGAGGAACTGGCATCGCAAACACGATCGAAGAGTTTCAAGCAGTTGTCGCTAACGGACTTTCCGCAAGTCCAATTTCAGAAATACTTATCGAGACTTCAATTGTTGGTTGGAAGGAATACGAACTTGAAGTTATGCGTGATCGCAATGACAATTGTGTCGTGATTTGCTCGATTGAAAATATTGATGCAATGGGTGTTCACACCGGAGACTCCATGACAGTTGCTCCTGCTATGACACTGTCGGATGTTGAATATCAAAAAATGCGCAACGCAGCCTTTGCCTGCATCAGACGAGTCGGTGTCGAAACTGGCGGATCAAATGTGCAGTTCGCCGTTAATCCAAAAAATGGTGATCAAGTAGTGATCGAAATGAATCCGCGAGTCTCGCGAAGTTCGGCACTGGCTTCTAAGGCCACCGGTTTTCCGATTGCAAAAATCGCGGCGAAACTTGCAGTTGGCTACACACTTGACGAAATATCTAACGACATAACAAAAAAGACGCCGGCAAGCTTCGAACCAACTATCGACTATGTTGTCACAAAGATTCCACGCTGGGCATTCGAAAAATTTCCCGGCACATCCGGCGTACTTGGCACACAAATGCAGAGCGTCGGCGAAGCGATGGCAATCGGGCGAACGTTTACTGAAAGTCTGCAAAAAGCATTGCGCTCACTTGAAATCGGTCGATACGGCCTGAACTGTGACCCAGGCGAAGAAATATTTAATGGGATCAGCGACCAAGAACTATTAGCAAAAATTGCGATTCCGCGTCCAGAGAGAATATTTGAGATCGGTGAATGTTTGCGCCGCAAAATGAGCATCGAGTCCGTTGCTAAATCATGCAAATTTGATCCATGGTTCCTCGACCAAATGATGATGATTGTTGAAGAGCGAGAATTTCTCGCGACGCAAACGCCCGAGAGTCTCTCTGCTAGCGATTGGAAGCGTGTCAAGCGACTTGGGTTTTCCGACGCGCAACTAGGTTGGCTTTGGAAGCGATCTGAACACGAAGTCAGAGCGACTCGTATCAGAAGTGGGGTAAAGCCGACCTACAAAGCAGTCGACACTTGCAGCGCAGAGTTTTCCGCGCAAACGCCGTATCACTATTCAACTTACGAAGATGAATCGGAAATTCACGGTAGTTCAAAGCAATCAGTAATTATTTTAGGAAGTGGCCCCAACAGAATCGGACAAGGAATCGAGTTCGACTACTGCTGCGTGCACGCGAGTTTTGCGTTGCGAGATGCCGGATATCAGACGATTATGTTGAATTGCAATCCTGAAACTGTTTCGACAGATTACGACACTTCGGACAAACTTTATTTTGAGCCTTTGACTTACGAAGATGTGATGAATGTAATTGAAGCCGAGAAACAAGTGTCGGGTGTTGATCCACGAATCATTGTTGGTTTGGGTGGTCAAACGCCGCTTAAATTGGCCAGTCAATTGCCGAGCGCAATGATCGCTGGCACAACAAGCGAGTCAATTGATATTGCTGAAGACCGTGAAAAGTGGAGCGCTTTGTGTCATTCATTAAATATTTTGCAACCACCTGGTGGTACAGCACGAAATGTTGAAGAAAGCGTTGCGATCGCCAACAAAATTGGTTTTCCAGTATTGGTTCGCCCAAGTTATGTACTTGGAGGGCGAGCAATGCAAATTGTTCACGACGAGACTCGGTTGCGTGCCGCGATGCACGAGATGGGTCAGGCAGGTTCGCTCGGTCGCGAAGGTGGTCTGTCGGCGCAACGGCCAGTTTTAGTTGACCGATTTTTGGAAGACGCGACAGAAGTTGATGTTGATGCGATTCGCGATGCAAGTGGCGAAGTGTTAATTGGTGGAGTCATGGAGCATGTTGAGCAGGCAGGTGTGCACTCGGGAGACTCGGCTTGCACGATTCCTCCGGCGACATTGTCCGGCGTGATTGTTACGCAAATTGAGAACACAGTTAAGAAAATTGCTGAAGCATTAAAAGTTGTGGGATTAGTTAACGTGCAATTTGCAATTGCCGATCAGACTGTTTATGTGATTGAAGCTAACCCTCGTGCCAGTCGGACTGTGCCGTTTGTTGCCAAGGCAACTGGGGTGCCACTGGCAAAAATTGCCAGTCGAGTGATGCTTGGCGCCAAACTCAGCGAACTACGCACTGAAGGTTTGCTCAAAGACCCAGTTCGTGGTTCTCATGTGTCAGTTAAAGAAGCAGTTCTGCCGTTCAATCGCTTTGCAGATGTTGACACGGCGCTCGGCCCAGAAATGCGCTCCACGGGCGAAGTCATGGGAATTGATGATTCGTTTGCCAGAGCTTTTGCAAAAGCTCAATTTGCTGCCGGAACAACTTTGCCCGTCTCCGGTCTGGTTTTTGTTTCGCTCAATGACCGAGACAAAGTTGGTGGAGTTGATGTAGTTAAAGGATTGACCACACTTGGTCTCGAAATTGTTGCCACAGTTGGTACCGCCGAATATTTGACGAAACACGGCTGCAATGTCTCACGAGTTGTCGGCAAATTTTCCGAGCGAAAGTCCGGCAGCAGCACGGGCGACGATGCCGTGAAACTTATTGAGTCTGGCGAAATTGCATTAGTAATTAACACTCCGCGTGGATATGGCACACGAAGTGATGGTGAAGCAATTCGTAAAGCAGCAAACACTTACCGTGTTTCGGTAGTTACAACTCTCAGTGCAGCAACCGCGGCAGTGCAAGGAATGATTGAGCAACGCAATCGACCGTTTACGGTTATGTCGCTACAAGAGTTTCACGCTCGATGAATCATGAAACAATAGATAACTGTTCTATTCAAGTTGGTGAGATCAAACTCGCTCATCCAATTCTGACAGCATCTGGAACATCAGGCTATGGAGCCGAACTGAATGCATATTTCGCATTAGATGAAATCGGAGCCGTCGTAACGAAATCAATTGCACCTTTTGCTTGGGCGGGTAATCCTGCACCAAGGTTGTCGCCAACAACAAGTGGAATGCTCAATGCAGTTGGTTTACAGGGCAACGGAGTCGAACATTTTATTGCCAACGATCTTGTCGCGCTAGAAAAAACTGGCGCAACGATAATCGTCAGCATTTGGGGACACAGTGTTCAGGACTATCTTGATGCGGCCAAATTGCTCGGTGATGTGCGACCGAAAATTGCGGCATTAGAGATCAATCTTTCATGTCCAAATTTGGGGGGAGATCATGTCGTGTTTGCTCACGACGCCGAACTCAGTGCACAGATTATTCGTGGGTGTCAAGATGCTGGCTTGCCATTGTGGGCAAAGCTAAGTCCAAACACTTCTGAACTTGTCAACGTTGCCCGTGCCGTCGAAAAGGCGGGTGCGCAAGCCGTGACACTTGTAAATACGGCGATGGGTATGGCGATCAACACTGAGACGGGTCGCCCACAACTTGGCAATGTTCGCGGCGGGTTGTCGGGCGCTGCGTTGCATCCGATTGCAGTCAGGTGCGTCTTTGATGTTCGTGCGGCCCTTCCAAATATTGCAATCATCGGCGTGGGTGGAGTTTCGACCGGGCAAGACGCAGCCGAACTGATGCTCGCTGGAGCCAATGCCGTGCAGGTCGGAACGGCCAGTTTCGCAAACCCTCGCGCTCCGCTGTTGGTTCAACAGCAACTAATTGACTGGGCAGTAGCCCACAAAATATCTGACTGGTCGCAGGTCACTTCGGCTGCACACCGCAACGGCCTAGTTGGGTAGCGATTAATTGATAGTTGATTTCGCATCGATAACGTTGCGAACCAGAGGAACAAACTAAACTTAAGTTGTGCGAGTAGTTGCAATAATTCTTGCTCGTGGTGGCTCTAAGGGTTTACCAGGTAAAAACATAAGACCGTTTTGTGGAAAGCCTCTGCTTGCTTGGACAATAGAGAATTGTCGCGATGGTGGAATCGAAGATATTTTCGTAAGTTCTGACAGTGATGAGATTTTGGAAGTCGGACTGCAATACGGTGCCAAAATGATTAAACGTCCTGACGAAATTTCAATTGATACTTCAAGTTCAGAATCAGGTTGGCAACATGGTTTAGATAGAGCTGAAGAGTTATTGGGAGAAATTGACTGGGTATTTGCCCCGCAAGTTACATCGCCACTTCGCGAGAAGAGTGATGTCCGGTATGGAATAGAATTGGCAAAAACTGATAAATATGACTCCATCTTCTCGTGCAATGTGATTGAAGATTTTTTTATCTGGGAAGATAAAGGCGGCTCAATGAATAGCGTAAACTACGATTGGCGTAACCGTAAGCGT